>JBEKNM010000096.1:0-10798 GCA_049522835.1 Mycobacterium sp. | reverse complement strand
GGCGCAGATCTCCAAGCCGATGCTGTATCTGTATTACGGCTCGAAAGAGGACCTGTTCGGCGCCTGCCTGAACCGCGAGATGACCCGGTTCATCGAGGTGGTGCGCGCCGGCATCAACTTCGAGCAGAGTCCAAAGGACATGCTGCGCAACACCATCGTGGAGTTCCTGCGCTTCATCGATGCCAACCGGGCGTCCTGGATTGTGCTGTACACCCAGGCCACCAATTCGCAGGCGTTCGCTCAGACGGTACGTGAGGGACGCGAGCAGTTCATCCAACTGGTGGCCAGGCTAGTGCGAACCGGCAGCCGCACCCCGCGGCCGGATGTCGAGCACGAGATGATGGCCGTCGCACTGGTCGGCGCCGGTGAGGCGATGGCCAACCGCGTCAGCACCGGCGACATTGACGTCGATGAAGCGGCCCAGCTGATGATCGACCTGTTCTGGCGCGGGCTCAAGGGCGCACCGGCCGACCGCGACGCCGCCGCCGAGACGGGCGGCTCGAGCGCCGCCACCGGTTAGCGCGTTTCACGCAGGTCGCGTTTGTTCCGGCGCCTCGCCGACACATAGCCTCGACGACGCCCAGATGGCATACATTCGTGCGGTGCCCCGACGGCCCGCCTCACGCTCTCGCAATCTTGACTTCTTTTGTGCGGTAGTCATCGTCGGATTGCTGGCCGGGGTCGCCGGGTTGGCGACAACGGTTGTGCTGCGCTTCGTCGAGCACCTCACGTACCACTACACATTCGGCACGCTGCTCGCCGGGATCACCGCCAGCAGTCCAGTCCGCCGCGCTCTGGCGCCGATGGTCGGCGGCGCGCTGGCAGCGGTCGGGTGGTGGATCCTGCGGCGCAGAGCCGAGGTGCCGCCGCTCGCGCCGACCATCGCGCGCCACGCCCGGATACCGCGGCTGTCATGGAGCATCGACGCCCTGCTGCAGGTGCTGCTGGTCGGGTCCGGGGCGTCGCTCGGGCGGGAAGGTGCGCCACGCCAATTCGCTGCGGTCCTAGGCGATCTGGGGACCGGATGGCTGAAGCGGCTGTCGAGTCGCGACCGTGAGATCCTGCTGGCGTGCGCGGCGGGGGCCGGGCTCGGTGCGGTCTACGCCGTTCCGCTGGCCGGCACGCTGTTCGCTGCGCGGATCTTGTTGAACAGCTGGCATCCGCGGGCGCTGGGTGCGGCATTGCTCAGCTCCAGCCTCGCCGTCGCGATCGGCTCGGCCGTCACCCACGATCAGGCCAGCCTGGAATGGCCCGTCGGGGAATCGTCGTATCTGCTGACCCTGCACGCTCTGGTATTGGCGCCGCTGACCCTTGTGGTGGGATTGGCGTTCAAACGGATCATGGCGGCGGCGCGGCCGGCCGCCCTGATAGGCACCTGGCGGCTGATCCCCGCCCTGGCAGGCGCCGGGTTGGTGATGGGTATCTGCTCGCACTGGTGGCCTGAGCTGCCCGGCAACGGCCGAAGCATCCTGACGGTCAGCCTGGCCAGCAATATGACGCTGTCAGCGGCCGCCGTGATTTTGGTCCTGAAACCGCTGCTGACCGCTCTGTTCCTGCGTGCCGGTGGGGCCGGTGGCATGCTCACGCCGTCGTTGGCCACTGGCGCGGCCGCGGGATCGCTGCTGGTACTGGCGATCAACGCCGCGGCCGGGACGCACCTCCAGCTTCCGGCGACATCGCTGGCCGGTGCTGCCGGGGTGCTCGCGGTCACCCAGGGCTCACCGATCTGGGCCGCGATCTTCGTATGGGAACTCGCCCACCCCCCGATCTGGCTGCTCCTCGTCTTCTTGACGACGGCCGTAAGCGCCCACGGACTGAAACTGCTCGTGGCCGGCCGGAGCGCGACGCATCACGGTTAGAGCGCGCCGATGCTGCCAGTCAGGTGCGGGTACCCCTTGGCGATATTGCGCAACGCCAGGTCCCAGCCGTCATTGCGTTCCTCGATATAGAGCCCCGTATGGGCGGGCAGCAGCACCGGCTTGCCGAACCGCACCGAATACCGCACCGCATCCGGAAGCCGTGCTTCGATGTTCGCTAATACTGCTGCAGCGCTGAACATCCCGTGTGCAATGACGGTCGGGAACCCGAACAGTTTCGCGGCGATCGGGTTGGTGTGGATCGGGTTATGATCGCCGCCGACCGTGGCGTAGCGGCGGATCTGGCCCGGGGTGATTCTCAGCACGGTGCTGGGCGGGGGAAGCTTGGGCTGCTTCTGCGGCGGTGCTTTGGGCTCATCGGACAAGCTGGTGCGTTGCTGGTGCAGGAACGTCGTCACCTGGTGCCACGCGGTGTCGTTGCCGACGCTGACGTCTGTCACCAGGTCGACCAGCAGACCTTTTCGGTGCTCGCGCAAGTTCTCGGCATGCACCTTCACAGCGACCGTGTCGGTGACCGCGATCGGGCGGTACTGCGTGATGTGGTTCTCCGTGTGTATCGATCCCATTGCGGCGAAAGGGAAGTCGAATCCGGTCGCCAGCGACATCATCGAGGGAAAGGTCAACGCGAACGGGTAGGTAAGCGGCACGTTGTTGCCGTAGCGAAGGCCGGTGAGCGCCGCGTACTCGGCGACGTTCGTGTGGTCGATGGGCAGTTCCTCGACGGTCACCGTGCGGTTGGGCAGTTGGTCGGAGCGGGAAACCAGCGGCAATGCGCCGGCGGCCGCGCGCAGCATGTTTCTCAGGCCGCTTGGCTGGTCCATCACGCCCCCAGCATCGCCTGGCCGCAAACCCGAATGACGTTTCCTGTCACGGCGTTTGACGCCGGGCCGGCGAAGTAAGCGATGACCTCGGCGACGTCTACCGGCTGCCCGCCCTGAAGCAGCGAGTTCATCCGACGGCCTACCTCGCGGGTGGCCAGCGGGATTGCCGCCGTCATCTGGGTTTCGATGAATCCCGGCGCCACGGCGTTGATCGTGATGCCCTTGTCGTAGAGCACCGGTGCCAGCGCCTGGGTGAGCCCGATCATTCCGGCCTTCGTGGTGGCGTAGTTCGTCTGCCCGCGGTTGCCCGCGATTCCGGCCATCGACGACAAGCCGATCACCCGGCCCCCTTCGCCGATGCTGCCGTTTCCGATCAGCCCTTCGGTAAGCCGTTGCGGAGCAAGCAGATTGACGGCCAGGACGGCGTCCCAGCGGGCATCATCCATGTTGGCCAACAGCTTGTCACGGGTGATACCGGCATTGTTGACCAAGATGTCGGCATGCCCGGCGCAGTGGTCGCGCAGGTGCTCGGCGATCGTCTCGACGGCATCGTCGGCGGTGACATCGAGCCACAACGCGGTGCCGCCGACCCGGCTGGCCGTTTCGGCCAGGGCCTCGGCGGCGGACTCCACGTCGATCGCGACGACGCGGGCGCCGTCGCGAGCGAACACCTCGGCGATCGTTGCACCGATGCCACGGGCGGCGCCGGTCACGATGGCGACCTTGCCGTCCAGCGGCCGTTCCCAGTCGGCCGGTCGCGTGGAGTCGGCCGCCCCGAGATAGAAGACCTGGCCGTCGACGTACGCAGACTTCGCCGACAGGAGGAACCGCATGGTGGATTCCAGGCCCGTCACGGCCGGCTTGGCGTCCGGCGACAGGTACACCAGCGCCACGGTGGCGCCGTGGCGCAGTTCCTTGCCCAGCGAGCGGGTGAAGCCCTCCAGCGCGCGCTGCGCGATCCGCTCGTCGGTGCCGGCGGTGGCGTCGGGCGTGGTGCCGACGACCACGACGCGCGCGCAGCGGCCGAGGTTGCGCAGCACCGGCGTGAAGAACTCGTGCAATCCCTTGAGTCCGGCCGGCGCCGTGATGCCGGTCGCGTCGAAAACCAGCCCGCCGAACTGGTCGGCCCAGCGGCCGCCCAAATTATTGCTGACCAGGTCGTAGTCTTTGTCCAGCGCCGCACGCAGCGGCTCGACGACTCTGCCGTCACCTCCGATCAGCAGAGATCCGGCCAGCGGCGGATCACCTGGCCGGTAGCGGCGAAGGGTCTCGGGTTGCGGAACACCAAGTTGTTTTGCCACAAACGATCCGGGGCCGGAGTTGACCACGTGCGAGAACAGATCGGACGAGCCTTTGGGGGCCACTGTGCTGCCTTCTTTCTTCCCAGTTTCTTTTCTAGGTCCGGACGTGCCGTTATAGGGCAACCGTATCGGGGACGAACTTACTGCAGAGTAAGAACAGTGGGTAGTATTGCCGTCAAACACGGATACCCCAAACTGACTAGCGGAGACAAACGTGGCCCCTGCAAGTTCTGAGGCAAGTAACCAGCCAGCTCAGACGAGTTTCCAATCCAGGCGAAGAGTCGCCGTGCTGGGTGGCAATCGCATTCCGTTCGCGAAATCAGACGGCGCCTACGCCGACGCGTCCAACCAGGACATGTTCACCGCGGCCCTGGGTGGGCTCGTGGACCGGTTCGGGTTGGCCGGCGAACGACTGGGCGTGGTGGTCGGCGGGGCCGTGCTCAAGCACAGCCGCGACTTCAACCTGATGCGTGAGTGCGTGCTGGGGTCCGAGCTGTCGTCGTACACGCCGGCGTTTGACCTGCAGCAGGCCTGCGGGACCGGCCTGCAAGCCGCGATCGCCGCGGCCGACGGCATCGCCGCCGGCCGTTACAACGTGGCCGCCGCCGGCGGGGTGGACACCACTTCTGACGCACCGATCGGCCTGGGCGACAATTTGCGCCGCACCTTGCTGAAGTTGCGCCGGTCCAAGTCCAACGTCCAACGCCTCAAGCTGGTAGGACTGCTGCCCGGCACGCTCGGGGTCGAGATCCCGGCCAACAGTGAGCCGCGCACCGGGCTGTCGATGGGGGAGCACGCCGCCATTACCGCCAAGCAAATGGGAATCAAGCGCGTCGACCAGGACGAGCTCGCCGCCGCCAGCCATCGCAACATGGCCGCCGCCTACGATCGGGGCTTCTTCGACGACCTGATCACGCCGTTTCTGGGGCTGTATCGCGACGACAACCTGCGGCCGAACTCCAGCGTTGAGAAGTTGGCCACGCTGCGCCCGGTTTTCGGTGTGAAGGCCGGCGACGCGACCATGACGGCGGGCAATTCGACTCCGCTGACCGACGGCGCCTCGGTCGCGTTGCTGGCCACCGAGCAGTGGGCAGCCGAACATTCATTGGCGCCATTGGCCTACTTGGTGGATGCCGAGACGGCCGCGGTCGATTATGTCAACGGACGCGACGGGCTGCTGATGGCACCGACCTATGCCGTACCCCGGCTGCTGGCGAGAAACGGACTGGGACTGCAAGATTTTGATTTCTACGAGATCCACGAGGCGTTCGCCTCGGTGGTTTTGGCGCATCTGCAGGCCTGGGAGTCCGAGGAGTACTGCAAGGAGCGGCTGGGCCTCGACGCCGCCCTTGGGCCGATCGATCGGTCCAAGCTCAACGTCAACGGTTCGTCACTGGCGGCCGGCCACCCCTTCGCGGCCACCGGCGGGCGGATCCTCGCGCAGACGGCCAAGCAGCTCTTTCAAAAGAAAGAGGCGAAGAAGGCCGAGCGCAAAGGTGGTGGGCCCGACAAGCCCTTTCGAGGGCTGATTTCGATCTGCGCCGCCGGAGGTCAGGGCGTAGCCGCGATTGTGGAGGCCTGACGACCAATGAAATCTGTCACAGGTGGTTAGGAATCCGAGCCGAACGGGTATTTGCAGCTGCGGATGCTCCCGTCACGAAAAGGGCTGCCGCTGGAGTGAGGGGATCCAGCGGCGGCCCTTTTGGTAACCCGCGCCGACACCACGCAAATGCCAGGGTGGGTTTAGAAGGCGGCTTCGTCGAGCTCCATGATGTCGTTGTCCAGCGTCTCGATCACCTCACGGGTGCTGGCCAACAGCGGCAGGAAGTTCTTCGCAAAGAATGACGCCACCGCGACTTTGCCCTCGTAGAAGGACCGCTCCGCGCCGCTGGCACCCCTGTCGAGCGCCTGAACGGCGACTGCAGCCTGGCGCTGCAACAACCAGCCGATGATCAGGTCACCGACGCTCATCAGGAAGCGCACCGAACCCAGGCCCACCTTGTAGAGGCTGGTGACATCTTGCTGCGCAGCCATCAGGTAGCCGGTCAGCGTGGCCGCCATCGCCTGGACGTCAGCCAGTGCCTTGCCGAGCAGCTCGCGCTCCGTCTTCAGCCGGCCATTGCCGGACTCGCTGTCAACGAACTGCTGGATCTCACCCGATACGTGGGCCAGCGCCACACCCTTGTCGCGGACGATCTTGCGGAAGAAGAAGTCCTGCGCCTGGATGGCGGTGGTGCCTTCGTAGAGGGAGTCGATCTTGGCGTCCCGGATGTACTGCTCGATCGGGTAGTCCTGCAGGAAGCCGGACCCACCGAACGTCTGCAGGCTCTCGGTGAGCTTCGCGTAGGCCTGTTCGGAGCCCACACCCTTGACCACCGGCAGCATCAGGTCGTTGACCTTCACGGCCAGCTGGGCGTCAACGCCGTGCAGCGCCTGCGCAACCGCCGCGTCCTGGAAGGTCGCGGTGTAGAGGTACAGCGCACGCAGACCCTCGGCGTAGGCCTTCTGGGTCATCAGCGACCGGCGCACGTCGGGGTGGTGCGCGATGGTCACCCGCGGCGCGGCCTTGTCGGTCATCTGGGTCAGGTCGGCACCCTGCACCCGGGACTTGGCGTATTCCAGCGCGTTCAGGTAACCGGTCGACAGTGTGGCGATCGCCTTGGTGCCGACCATCATGCGGGCCTGCTCGATGACGTCGAACATCTGCGCGATGCCGTTGTGCACCTCGCCTACCAGCCAGCCCTTGGCGGGTACGCCGTGCTGACCGAACGACAGCTCACAGGTCGCCGACGCCTTCAGGCCCATCTTGTGCTCGACGTTGGTGACGAACACGCCGTTACGCTCGCCCGACTCACCGGTCTCGAAGTCGAACAGGAACTTGGGCACGAAGAACAGCGACAGGCCCTTGGTACCCGACCCGGCTCCCTCGGGGCGTGCCAGCACCAGGTGAAAGATGTTCTCGAACAGGTCGCCGGAGTCGGCGGAGGTGATGAACCGCTTCACGCCGTCGATGTGCCAGGAGCCATCGTCCTGCTGGACCGCTTTGGTACGGCCCGCGCCGACGTCCGATCCGGCGTCCGGCTCGGTGAGCACCATGGTCGATCCCCAGCCGCGCTCAGCGGCCAGCACGGCCCATTTCTTCTGCTCTTCGGTGCCGAGGTGGTAGAGGATGTTGGCGAATCCGGCCCCGCCGCCGTACATCCACACCGCCGGGTTGGCACCAAGAATGTGCTCGTGCAGCGCCCACCCCAACGCCTTGGGCATCGGCATGCCGCCGAGGGCCTCGTCAATGCCGACCCTGTCCCAACCGGCCTCGATGACCGCGCGGATGGACTTCTTCAACGACTCCGGCAACGCCACCGAGTGGGTCTCCGGGTCGAATGTCGGCGGGTTGCGGTCACCGTCGGTGAACGACTCGGCGATCGGTCCCTCGGCCAGTCGGCTGATCTCGGCCAACATTTCCTGGGCGGTGTCGACATCCAGGTCGCTGTACTCGCCTTGGCCTAACGCCTTGTCAACGCCAAGGACCTCGAACAGGTTGAATACCTGGTCACGGACGTTGCTCTTGTAGTGGCTCACTACATTCCTCCTCGTTGAGAATGCCACTTGTGGTTGGGTACTAGGTATAAGTTACCCACCAGTAACACTGTTAAAATATATCCATCTGTTACCTCAACGCAAGTCAATGTGAGCTAAATTTCACTAGCTAATTAACCAACCGGTTGGGCAGGCCCGGTTCGCGGCTCTGACAGCCGCTTTCACCTGCGACGATGATGGATCTATGACAAGTGTGGGACGCGTCACGGCACTCCCCGTGGTCGATCTGCGGGCGGATCCCGCCCAACTCCGAGAACACCTTCGTGAGGCAGCCCACGAGGTGGGATTCTTCTACCTGACCGGCCACGACGTGCCCGACGCGCTGGTAGACCGGGTGCTCGAGGCGGCGCGCAAGCTGTTCGAGCTGCCCCAAGCCGACAAAGACGCTGTCGCGATGGTGCGCAGTCCGCATTTCCGCGGCTACACCAGGCTGGGCGGCGAGCTGACCCGGGGCGAGGTGGACTGGCGCGAACAGATCGACATTGGACCGGAACGCCCGTCGATCGGCGGGCCTGGCAAACCGGAGTACCTGTGGCTGCAGGGGCCAAACCAATGGCCGGCGGCGCTGCCGGAGCTGCCTGGGATCGTCCGTGAGTGGGATAGTGCGTTGTCCTCGGTAGCCCGCACCCTGCTGCGGCATTGGGCGGCTTCGCTGGGCAGCCCACCTGACGTGTTCGACTCGGCTTTCGCCGAAACACCCGCCACCCTGATCAAGATCGTGCGGTATCCGGCCCGCGCGGCCAGCCCACAAGGCGTGGGCGCGCACCGCGACAGCGGGGTGCTGACGCTGCTGCTGGCCCAGCCGGGCAGCGGCGGTCTGCAGGTGCGGCGAGACGCGGGCTGGATCGACGTTCCACCACGGGACGGGGCATTCATTGTCAACATCGGCGAGCTGCTCGAAGTCGCGACGGGCGGCTACTTGCGGGCGACCCAGCACCGGGTGACCCTGCACGGGCCCGCCTCGGAGAAGATTTCAGAGCGGATTTCGGTGCCTTACTTCTTCAATCCGAGGCTGGATGCGCAGATACCGGTGCTGTTGTTGCCTGACGAGCTCGCGGCCCGCACCGACAACAGCTGGAACCGATGCCAGGACCCGTCCGACCCGATGTTCTCGGTCTACGGTCGTAACGCCTGGAAGAGCAGATTGCGCGCCCACCCGGATGTGGCCGCCGCACACGGATACTCGGCGGGGTAGGGTCGAGGCGAGAATCCGTCCTAGGCTTCAAGGGGCTGTGAAGTCCGGTGAACTCAACAAACAAACTCACAGAGTCCTCACTGCGTGAGGCCTTCGGCCATATCCCGTCCGGGGTGGTGGCGATCGCCGCCGAAGTTGCAGGCATCCGGGAAGGCCTGGCGGCCAGCACCTTTGTCCCCGTCTCGTTGGACCCGCCGCTAGTGTCGTTTTGCGTGCAGAACACATCGACGACGTGGCCCAAGCTCAAGGGAGTGCCCAAGCTGGGCGTCAGCGTGCTCGGCGAAACTCATGACGAGGCAGCACGGACTCTGGCCGCCAAGACCGGCGACAGATTCGCGGGTTTGGAGACGGTGTCCAACGACACTGGCGCGGTCTTCATCAAGGGCACCGGCCTATGGCTGGAGAGCGTGATCGAGCAACTGATCCCGGCCGGGGACCACACCATCGTGGTTTTGCGGGTCACCGAGGTGACGGTGGACGCCCAAGTGGCGCCCATTGTGTTCCACCGCAGCGTGTTCCGCCGACTCGGCGCCTAGCGGCGGAACAGCTTGTTGCCCAGCCACACCACTGGATCGTATTTGCGGTCGGCGACCCGCTCTTTCATCGGGATCAGCGCATTGTCGGTGATCTTGATGTTTTCCGGGCATACCTCGGTGCAGCACTTGGTGATGTTGCAGTAGCCCAGACCGTGCTCTTCCTGCGCCTGGTTGCGCCGGTCCAGCGTGTCCAGCGGATGCATTTCGAGCTCGGCGATCCGCATCAAGAAGCGGGGCCCGGCGAACGCCTGCTTGTTTTCCTCGTGGTCACGGACCACGTGGCAGACGTTTTGGCACAAGAAGCACTCGATGCACTTGCGGAATTCCTGCGAACGCTGGACGTCGACTTGCGCCATCCGGTATTCGCCGGGCTGTAGCTCCTTCGGCGGCGTGAATGACGGTATCTCGCGGGCCTTCTCGTAGTTGAACGAGACATCGGTGACCAGATCACGAATCACCGGGAAAGTCCGCAGCGGTGTTACGGTCACGACCTCGTCCTCGGCGAACGTGGACATCCGGGTCATACACATCAGTCGGGGTTTGCCGTTGACCTCGGCCGAGCACGATCCGCACTTGCCGGCCTTGCAGTTCCACCGCACCGCGAGGTCGGGCGTCTGAGTCTGCTGCAGGCGATGGATGATGTCGAGCACCACCTCGCCCTCGCTGACCTCAACGGTGAAGTCCTGCAGCGCGCCGCCGGCTTGGTCGCCGCGCCAGACCCGCATACTCGCGTCGTAGGTCATTTGCCTCTCCGTCCTGGATGCTCGGCCAGCTCACCGTCGGTGTAATACTTCTCCAGCTCGGAGATCTCGAAGAGTTCCAGCAGATCAGGCCGCATCGGCACCTGGTCTTCGTGAACGATTTCGACGTCGGGAATCACGGCATCGCCGCCGGCTGTACGGCAGACCAGCAACACATCGCGCCACGACGGGTCCATGGACGGGTGATCGTCGCGGGTGTGGCCGCCGCGGCTTTCGGTGCGCTCCAGCGCGGCCTTGGCGACGCATTCGCAGACCAGCAGCATGTTGCGCATGTCGATGGCCAGATTCCAGCCGGGGTTGTACTGGCGATGCCCCTCCACGTGGATGTTCTTGAACCGCTCGCGAAGTTTGTCGAGCCGGCCGAGGGCCTCAGAGATTTCGTCCGCCTTGCGGATGATGCCGACCAGATCGTTCATCGACTGCTGTAGTTCCAACTGCAACGTATAAGGATTCTCTGCCGTGGCGCCGTTCGTCGATCCCTCGAAAGGGGCCAGAGCCCTCTTCGCCGCGGTGTCGACGGTGTCTTGGGCGACCGTCGGGCGGCTGCTCAGCGCCCGCACGTAGTCGGCGGCGCCCAGGCCGGCCCGCCGGCCGAAGACCAGCAAGTCCGACAGTGAATTGCCGCCCAGTCGGTTGGAACCGTGCATGCCGCCGGAGCACTCGCCGGCGGCGAAGAGCCCGGCCACTGTCGCGGCACCGGTATCGGGGTC
>JBEKNM010000095.1:0-10800 GCA_049522835.1 Mycobacterium sp. | reverse complement strand
ACGCTCGGTCGTGCCGGGATCGTACATCGGCAGCTTGGCAAGGTCGTCGCCCGCGAACGCGACGGTGGACGCGCCGCGTTGTTCGGCCAATCGTAGGCACATTCGCAGCGCCGCCTCGGAACAGGACGCCGGCCGGATGGTGCCGCCGATCCCGACTATGTGTGGCCGATCGCTGCCTCTGCTGCATACATTCGGCGCTGCCTCTCCAAGGTTGATCATCGACAGGCTCCTTTTGCGACGACACGCTAGGTGGTTGGCTCTGCAGGGCAAACGATGGGTGTCACCGGGGCTCGTGACAGTTGTCACCCGAGCGAGGAAACGGCCTGGGCGCGGCGCCGGCAACAACCGCCGCCACCGTAGCCGCCACGCCGCATCGGTCCGGAACAGTGGCTGGAACGCCGCGCGGGCACGAATCGAAGCTTGACTGGTGGTTCGCTAACACTGCGATCGCTCCTGACTCGCAGTCTGCCAGCGCGTCGAGGTCGCGCGCGAGCAGTTGTCCGCAAGCGCAGTCTGTCCCTGCGAGCACGTGTCCGGCTGCACAAAAGTCGTGAACACCAATGGGGAGCACTAGTTGCAACCGGCCAGTTCCGCGTACCAACACGGTCAGCTGCTTGCCCACGTAGGACGCGAGCCTGATCGTCGTGACAACGCCGTCGGACAACTCCGCGGAGCCCCAGCCCTCCAGCTGCCGCCTCAACCTGATGACGTCGGCAACACTGCACGACGCGATGCCAGTCGCGGCGATCGCATCCAAGCTCGATTCGGTAGCCATCTCACCGGCATCGTCTAGCACTGACGCATATACGACCGCGCCGGACAGCCCCGCTAGGCGAGCAAGGTCCGACAGCGCCTCTGTAACGCCGACTCGCTCAATGCATCCGCCCGAGGCCACAGCGACGCATGAGACATGACCTGGAACAGCGAACTCGTCACCGCTTGCCGCACAATCGGCCAGCGCGGTGACGGTCCGGGCGCGATCGGCCGCGGAAACACCGGTGGACGTCCCGCGCACGGCATCCACCGTGAGAAAGGGGCTTGTGATCGGCTGGCGCAATGAGTGAGCCAGCGAACGAAACTTTTCGCCGGGGATGCCGGTACATATGACGCTCCGCGCTTGGTGCAAGAGGAAGTTAATCCGGTCGGCATCGATGGTCTCTGATGCGAAGGCCAGCACGCCCCCGCGCATGATCGGATTGCGCAGCAGGATCGGCTCACCGTTGTGAACCGCTTGCTGGGCGTGGGCTGTCGACCCGTGAGCCGAAGCGACACTTGCCCCCGTCATCGCACTCTTTTATGGACGGTTCCGCCGGCCGACCCCGCGGCCTGGGCGGCGTAGTCAAAGTGGCCCATCATGTCGCGCTTGTCGTTGAGATACCGCTCGTTGAACTTGTTGACCTTGGGTGAACTGTGGATGCGGTCGGTGACCTCGATCCCAAACTCGGCGAGCCATGAGATCTTGTCCGGGTTATTGGTGATCAGCCGGATGCTGGTGAAACCTAACTCCTTGAGCACAGCCGCGGCGCTGGCGTACTCGCGCGAATCGATCGGCAGGCCCAACTGAAGGTTGGCGGTGATGGTGTTGTGACCGTTCTCTTGCAACGCATAGGCCCGGATCTTGGCGGTTAGGCCGATGCCGCGGCCTTCCTGTCCAAGCAGGTAGAGCAACGCGCCGCTGCCCTCTTCATCGATGCGAGCCAGCGAACTGTGAAGTTGTTGCTCGCAATCGCATCGCAGACTTCCGAAAAGGTCGCCGGTGCCGCATTCTGAATGTATGCGCACGAGCGGCGCCTTCGTGATGCTCTCACCGCGTACGAGCGCGACGATCTTATTTTCCGGGCGGGCCGTTTCGAAGACATGCAGGTCGAACTCACCGAACCTGGTCGGCAGCCGACACGACGCGACTTGTCGCACGAGCTGTCGGTGGTGTCGTCGATATGTGATCAGGTCTCGAATGCGGTGCAAAAGGAAATTGTGTTTCGACACGAAGCGCGTGAGCTCGGGCAGGCGCGCCATTGTTCCGTCAGCGCTCATGATCTCGCAGATAACAGCAGCCGGTGGCAGGGCAGCAAGCCGAACGAGGTCGAGGGCTGCCTCGGTGTGCCCAGGACGCTCAAGCACTCCGCCGGCACGTCCTCGAAGCGGGAAGACGTGTCCCGGCGTGCGGAAATCGGATGGCACGGCATCCTCGGCCGCCAACCGCTGAATGCACGCGGCCGCCTCCCTAGCGGTAAGGCCGCTTCGCCCGGCGAGGTCGAGGTCGACGGTTGTCGTGAAGGCGGTAGCGTTAAGGTCGTGTTCGGGTACCAGAACTTGCAGGCCCAGCCGATCCACGCGCGACTCCGGCATCGGTACGCAGATAAGACCCCGACCGTGTGACTTCATGAAGTTCACGGCGTCTGGTGTGACGAGGGAGGCGGCCATCACGAGGTCGCCCTCGTTTTCGCGGCTCTCGTCGTCTATGACCACGACCATGTCGCCGCGCGCGATTGCGCGAACGGCGTCATCAACGGACCCAAACCGCGGAACGGTGATGGCGGGCACGGTCACGCCGCGGGGCCGCTGTGACCGACCGGCGCTTCAAACGCACTCATGACAGCGCGCCTACCCCTACTGGCATCGCCGCCGAGCCGAGCTGGGCGATCGCGGGCGCAACATGCTGCGCGTAGAGTTCCAAGCTCCGCATCGTCTCCGACCGTGACAGACCGCCGGCGTGACCCATCATGAGCAGGTGCCCGAATCCCCCAACGTGGTCGTAAAACCGCTTGATCTGCTCCACGACCATGTCCGGTGTGCCTGCCATGAGGACGCCGTTCTCGATCATCCACTCGGGCGATTTGCCCTTCGCCTGCCGAGCCTGCGGGATGGGCGCTGCCGCCGTCCGGGAGGCGACCACGCCTTCGGGTGGCGAATAGCCGGGCGGCGAACCCAGGTGCCGCGGCACCTTGTTTGCGTCGAAGTACCAGCGCATCTTGATTGCTGCCGCATGTGCCGCCTCAACGGTGTCCGCTACGTATACCTGCACTCCGTATGCCAGCCGATCCGCCGGCACGCCCGCCTTCCCGTGCGCTTCTGCCCACGCCTGTCGATAGGCGTCGTAGAGGCGCTTAGTGGCGCCGTATCCGGTGACAAATGCGGCGAGCGTATGTCCGGCGCGAGCGATACGAGGCGCGCTGGAAACGCTCGTGCCGGTTATCCAGACCGGCGGGTGGGGCTGCTGATAAGTGCGTGGCCACACGTTCACGTAGCGGTAGTTCCACGAGCCTTCCCAGCTGAAGGGGCCATCCACTGTCGTCCATGCCTTCAGGATGAGATCGTGGGCCTCCCACATTCGATCGCTCATCCCTACCGGCTTGCTGTTGGCCGGAAGGACCTCGAAGGGAACACCCCGCACGAAACCCACCTCTAGCCGCCCGTTCGAGATGTTATCGATCATCGCCATTTCTTCAGCGACCCGCACAGGATCGCGTCGGTTGGCGATCGGATTACCGAGAATCAAGATCCGTGCGTTCTTGGTAGTTCGCGCCAGTATTCCGGCGATGATCGGAACAGCGGGAACGAGGCAAGTAGCGGTCTGGTGATGCTCGTTCGTCATCACGTTGAGACCGAGGTCATCGGCCGCCTGCCACAAGTCGAGGTACATCGAGTACAGTCGCGCGCCCTCGGTCGGATCGTAGTAAGAGCTCGGCAACGACACACGAATCGAGTCGTACTCATCAGCGTCAGGCAGCGTCGGATAGGGGCACTCGCTGAAATACCAAGTCTTCATCTCAGCTCACATTCCGATCGGCTGGCACGCCGAGCAGCCTGCCCAAAGTGGGCGAGCGATCGGCGTGGAATTGGCTCACTAGGGTCGCGACGGCAGTCGGCTCTTCGATGTCAGGAAAATGACCTGACCTGGCAGCGATGACGTTGTCCGCGTCCGGAAGGCGAGAGACAAGCTCTTCGTAGTACGCGGCCGGCACCAACTGATCTCCCGCACCTGATATGACGAGAGCCGCCATCGAGACCCGCGGCAGAATCGGTGCGAGCGCAGGCTCGTGAAGGTATGGTTCCCACGCATAATGCACGAGCGACTCGAGCTGCGTTGCGTGCTCGAGTAATAGCTCAGGGGATTTCACATCGCGCCAGGGATCGTGCTCGACGTGCTTGTATAGCAGTTCTCGACGTATCTCGTCGGAGGTAACCATAACCTCGGCGAACGACCGCTCGTCCCGCGCGTTGAACTTCATCCCGAGCGGGCTGATCGCCACCAGACTCGGGAATCTAGCCGGCGTCATCGTCGCCATCTCCAGGGCGATCCACCCGCCCAGCGACGAGCCGACGAGGTCGACGGACGCCACACCGAGGCGGTCCAAAAGGTCGGCGTACAGGATCGCCAGCTCTCGCGGTCGCTTTATCTGTTCATGCCTTGCGGCGCCGCCGAAACCGGGGTGGTGGGGCGCGATGATGCTCGCTGAGCGTCCGAGCTCAGTAAGGAACGGCGCGCATGCACGCGGTCCCTCCTCTGAGTGGAGGTAGAGCACCGTGCGAGGTAGCCCCGGATTGATCCGTAGGTCGACCTGCACTTCTGCGTTCCAAACTGGTACCTGAAGACTGCTCATAGACATACTGGGTCGACCTCTCTTGCGCGAGTCGGGGCGCCGTAGCCACGCGTGGGCACCTGTGACGTGAGATAGCAAGATCGTGCTCGCAATGATGTGATCTGTGAACGATCGTGGTCACTGCAGCGCGTGAGAGTTGTCACCAGCGGCGGCACCTTGTTCCTCACGCAGGTAACCCAGGCGCCGCTGCATCTCCGCGTCCGACACGACGAACAATTCGGACGTCTCACTCGTGCTCACGTAATACGGCATCCACGACGGCACGGCGAAGACGTCGCCTGCCGTCCAGTCGATTTGGCTGTCCCCGCAAAATGCGCTGCCCCGCCCGGATTTCACGAGCACGATCTGATTCGCGGTCGTCCGCAGCTGAACGGCCGTGAAGTTGGCCGGGTATCGATGCACGGCGAGGGTCATCGTCGGGATGAACTGACCGGATTCGAGTACAACGCGCTGCCCATGCCGCGGGTCTAGTGCTGCCGCCGCCAGTGCGAGTTCCGTGTCAGACCATGGATAGACGAACGGGTGTTGGCGGGTAGTCGTCTGTGCGTTCTGCCAGCGATCCGGCCAAAGCTCGAGGAACATCGGTTCGAGCAGATGCACGGTGGGGACGTCGAGGAAATCCACCCAGTATCCCGGCCGGTCGCCGTCGTTACCGTGACCGTGCCATGACCAGCCCGGCGTCAGCAAGACGTCCCCAGGACGCATGTCGATTCGCGTTCCATCGACGATCGTGTAGGCCGTGTCTGGTACGTCAAGGACGAACCGAAGCGCGTTCGGCGTATGCCGATGTGTGCGTGCCCGCTCCCCCGGCAGGATCATCTGATACGCCGCCACCAACGTGCGGAGCGTCGAGTACGAGTTGCCCTCAACCGGATTGACGAGAAAGAGGTTGCGCCGTTCAGCGAGTTCGGTGTCAATGAGACGCCCCGCCGAATCCAGCCCGAGTCGCGCGTCTGACCACCGCCAGTGCATAGGGACGAAGTCGGTGCGCGGAAACGGCCACAGCGACGGTGCGACCTTGTTCCAGCCGGCGCGGAAGTCCACCGCATTCAGCCGGTCGTTCAATACATCTAAATCGGGAACGTTCGTAAGATCGGTAGTGGACATGTGCCGCCTCCAACGGTTCTAGTGCTCATCGATTCGGTAGGGCATCGCAACGTTTGAACCACCAGTGCCCTGGCGCACGACGACCGTCATCGTTCCAACTGCGGGCGCGATCTCGATCGTGATGTGGTCACCCGGCACGACCGGTCCCACGCCTTCTGCAGTGCCGGTTGCGATCACGTCACCAGGCTCCAGAGTGGTCACCGACGAGCACATTGCGACGATCTCCGGAACGTCAATGATCATGTCCTTCGTCATCGCGTCTTGGCGTAGCTCGTCATTGACCCACAGCCGCACGCGCAATGCGGCCGGATTCTGGATCTCGTCGGCGGTCGTGATCCACGGCCCGACCGGTGTGAAGGTGTCATACGACTTGCGTATCGCCCGCTCCTGCTTACCTCTGACCGTCATGTCAAGCAGGCATGAATAGCCGAAGATGTAGTCGAGCGCGTCTTCTCGGCTCACCTGCTGGGCGCGACGGCCGATGATCACCGCCAGCTCCGCCTCATGGTGGACGCTTCGGCCTGGAAGGTCAGGCAACTGCACGGCGTCGGATGCGCCCGACAGGGATGCGGCCGACTTGACAAAGAAGCCGGCGTTGCGGGAGATCGCGGGCGAGGCCATCTCAATTTCGTGTGCGTGGTAGTTCACAGGGATGGCGATCAGCTTGTGCGGCCATGGAATGGGGGTGTCGAAGTGCACGTCGGTAACGGACAGCGGCTGCGCGCGGGCGGCGGCGGCGAGAAGCGTGTCGGCAAGATCGGGGAAGCGCGCGATCGCGCGTATGACGCCGACCGGTGGCCACTCCTGCGGGTCAACCTCAGCGGCGTCCGTGACGTCGCGAACCGTCTCGCCGACAATCAGACCGATACGTCCGCCGTTGAATCGAGCAACGCGCAATGGAACCTCCTAGATGGGGCCGGTCGCAGACGCATCATCACGACCGCGTGATCCGACGTCGCGTTGGCTGAACAATCGCGTCGAGTTTTCGCGGCCAATAGCAGCGAGCTCTTGCGCCGACCAGCCGCCTGCCGCCAGGGCGTCCAACGAGTCGCGAGTCATCGTCTCGGGCGCGTAGGGCCAGTCACTGCCGAACAAGATGTGGTCAAGCCCCGCTACCGCAACGATCGAGCGGAGCGTGTGTGACGCCGGCGAGAGCGCAGTGTCGTACCAGAACCGGCCAATGCGCTCTAGCAAAGTCTCCTGACTCATTTTGCCGGCGAAACGATCAATCAGCGGGATCGCATATTGATGCGCTTGTCGCTCGCCCGGCGACATCGACTGCTCGGACAGTTGGCGCCAGCTGATGTCAGCCACTCGCCAGGCAAGGTACGGCAGCGTGCCTCCGGCGTGCGAGAGGATGAACTTGATGTTGGGGAAATCATCGACGACGTTCCTGTAGATCAGGTCGACCGCCGTCCTGGTCGTGTCAAAGAGGAACTCGACGAGGAAAGGCGGTACGCCTAGGTCCGCAATCGAGCCATAGGGCGGGATGGTTGGGTGAACGTGCACGACACAGCTACGTTCGTCCAGGATTTTCCACAGCGGGCGCCAGGATGGATGGCCCAGATAGCGGCCGTCGTAGTGTGTGAGGACGTTCACCCCGTCCAGACCTCGCTCGTCGAGTGCGTACTCAGCTTCACTGCATGCTCCGGCGACATCAGGGAGGTTGAGGGTCGCGAATGCTCCGAACCGGTCCGGCCACTGCGCCTTGTAGCCAGCGAAGTAGTCGTTGCATTCACGCGCCAGCGCCCGCCCCGACTCGGGGTCACCGAGCTGCACCCCCGGCGTTGAGAGCGAGGTGATGGCCAGCTTGACACCGGTGTGATCCATCGTCGCCAGCGCCGACTCAGGCGACCAGGCCGGCGTGCGCACCGAGCGTCCTGAGCGGGCTACCGCCGCGACAAACGGGGGCGGTACGACATGATGATGAACGTCGATCCGCCACGGTTCGTTAGGCACCGGGATTTCCTTCGGCGTGTATCGCTTCTAGCGTCACCGGCAGCGGCCGGTACGCGCGGAACATGTGGCCCATCAAAGCCGGGGGTGGCGCGTCATTGTCGAGTTCAACGCGGACGGTCCGCAGCAGTACCGCCACGATGTCGGCTGCTTCCGCCCGCGCGAGCGACGCGCCCCCGCACGCACGCCGTCCGCGGTAGAAGCTGTGCAAGCCGGAGGAGCTTTTCCGAGTGAGGTCCAACTCGCTCGGCCTCTCGTATAGTTCCGGATCACGGTTAGCCGCCGCCATAACCGCGTAGACGGTCTCGCCCGGTTGAACCGGCTGACCGTCGATATCCACCTCTTGTTGTGCCCTGCGCGGCCGGTAGTGGTTTGGGGGCTGTAGTCGGAGCGCCTCCTCCACGAAGGCGGGAATGAGCTCATCGCGTGCGCGCAAGTCTTCCTGCAGCACCGGGTCGGACGCGAGCAAGTAGAGCATATTCGACAGAACATGGTTGGTCGTCATAGTCCCTGCGCCAAAGAGGGCGCGGCAGGCGGCCAGAACGTCACGCTCGTTCCAGTCCTCATAGAGAGTGGGACCCGTCTCCCAGAGATAGGAGATGACGTCCTGCCCACGGTTCTGCGACGCCTGTCGCGCGCGAATCGCCGGCAGCAGCCTTGCATTCCAGGCCTCTGCCGCATCGAGGGATTCGCGCATCACTGTCGCGTCCTGGTCGAAGAACTCGTTGAGCCGATGTAGGGCTTTGATGTCGCTCCAGCACGCCTCGAAGTCGCCAGGCGCAAGTTCTAGATCGACGAGCTGGAGGAAGAGCCGCAACGGCAGGCGATCCAACCAGCCGGACGCGATGTCGCCGCCACCCGCGGCGACCATCGGCGCAAGCTCGGCTTCGGCAACCTGACACATGATTTCGCTGACATCTCGGCCGACGACCTTACTCAGATTGCTCGGCATCAGGAGCCGGACAACGTGCATGTGTTGCGCTCGGTGATGATCACCACGGACAGCAGCCAACGCACGCTCACTGCCGCGTGCGACGCGCACCACCTCCGGGGGCGTGTCGTACCACGGCGGCGTGAAGTGCGTTTCCTCCATCATCTCGATGAGGCGGCAGCCAGAATGCGAGACGACGAGCCATCCGCGCATGCCTTCATCCCAGACGGGTCGACCCGCCGCGCGCAGCTCTTCGTAGAAGTCGAACGGCAATTCGTCTCGCAGAGACTGGAATCCGAGCATCAGGGCGATTCCCTCCGTCTGATAGGCCATCGGGCATCTGATAGGTCATCGGGTCCTGACCATGGACACGAGGCACTCAAGGTCTGCCCGCGAGTGCTCCGCCGTCGACGAGAAAGACCGCACCAGTGCAGTACGAGCTCGCGTCGGAGGCGAGAAAGACGACGACGTTGGCCATCTCTGCTGATCGGCCAAGGCGCGGGATCGGTAAGTGTTGAAATGACGCTCCCGCGGTGTTGCCAAGGCCGGCATTCGCCCACTGCTGAGCCGTCGAGGCGCGAAGATTGGTATCAAAGCCGCCCGGACAGACACAGTTCACGCGGATGTTGTCGTGCCCCAACTCGATTGCCGCGGTTTTGGTCATCGCGATGACGGCCGCCTTGCTGGCCGAATAAGCGAACAAGCGCGGTCGCGGCGAGATGCCGCCAGCCGACGACAGGTTGACGATCGAACCGCCACCAGCCGCCCGCATGATCGGCGCGACAGCCTGCATGCCGAGAAAGACACCGGTCTGGTTGACGCCGATGACGTGCTCATACTCGGTCAGCGCTAAGTCCTGCATGTCGGACTGGGGCGCGACGCCGAAGCTATTAACGAGAACGTCTAGGCCGCCAAACGCCTCCACCACATCGGTGACGCCGTCCCGCCAGGATTGCGCGGACCGCACGTCCAGCACTAACGGGCGCGACCGATCACCAAGCTCCTGGGCAATCTCACCGCAACGATGCTCGTTCGTATCAGCCACCACGACGCGCGCGCCAATACTGTGAAACAGGCGAGCCTGCGCTTCGCCGAGTCCGCCTGCACCTCCGGCGATGAGCACGGTCTTGCCGGAAAGATCGTCGAGCAATGTCAACCCCTACGACTGAGCGCGTCAATGAGAATCACAACCTAGCGCGCACAAGTTGACTCCTGAACGATTTTGGTCACTGCTCGGAGTAACCTCAATCGCTGACAGCAACGGATAAGGCGGAGTCTCCCTTCGACAGCAGCAGTACCTCACTGATGCTGAACCGCTGCGGGCGGAGCGAGCGCGCGGTTCAAGAAGTTGATGACATCGCGATTGAACTCGGCCGCCTGCTCGATGTGCGGCAGGTGGCCGCAGTCGTCATAAACCGCAAGGTGGCCGTCGGGCAGGCGGGCGAGGATCTGTTCTGCGTAGCCGGGCTCTCTCAGCTTGTCGTTCGCCCCCGCGACCACCAGCACAGGGCATCGGATCTCCTCGTAGCGGATCGAGTCCGGGACTCCGAATTGCTTCCGCGGCGGCGCAGCCGGCGATCGAAAACGGGCGGCGGCCGTGGCCTCCCAGGCGCCTGGTACCACGCTCATCGCGTGACGTCGCGCGATGTAGCTCGCATCGGCTGCCCATCGGGGGTCGTGGAACAACACTTCGACAATCTCCCGCATGTTCTCGTGTGTGCAGTCGTAGTCAAGAATCCGTCTTCGCGCTGCGTTGTCTGGTGCGAGTCCGCCAGACGCCGAAAGGATCATGGCGTCGATGTCGGGGAAGTCATGCATGCCGGTGGCCGCTCGCGCCAGCAACCCGCCACCCATGGAGCTGCCTGCGAACGCTGCATGGGAGATATCCAGCGTCTCGAGAAACCGACGCATGTGATGCATACGACGCTCGCGTGCTCCGCCGAAATCGAAAACCTTGTCGGTGAGTCCGAAGCCGAGCCAATCCGGCGCGACGACGGTATAGTGCTGCGCCAACGCGACCAAGTTCCGCTCCCAGGACAGTTCGGCGCACGCTCCGTACTCGCCGCTGTGGAGCAGCACGAGCAGAGGCCCACTCCCCGCGGTCAAATAGTGGGTGCGGATGCCCTCGACGACAAGATAATTCGACGTCACGCCATCCATGCGGACCTCATGCCGAGATCGTCGGCATCCGCGGAATCGACG
>JBEKNM010000094.1:0-10808 GCA_049522835.1 Mycobacterium sp. | reverse complement strand
CAGGACTATGCGCCGCGCGCCGTGCTGCACGCAGTACCTCGCATACCGCATACCAATGGCTCCGTTGCCGCCGGTGATCACCACGTTGTCCAGCGTGCCGGCGTCCAGCTGCGGCGGAAGTTGGGCGCGCTCGCGCAGCACCCTGACGTAGCGGCGTAACCCAGACGAACCCGCACGCAACGCGACGTCGGCGTCGCTCTCGTCCAACAGTGCATCGACGCACCCCAGCGCGTCGTCGGCGTCGACATCCCAATCGGACAGATCCAGATGAGCGAACGTACAGTCGGGAAATTCAAAGCCGACGCTGCGATGCATCGCGGCCAGCGCCGCCTGCGCAGGCAACTGTTGCTCGGACCCTTGCTCGGAACCTACGCATTCGGCGCCGGCGGTTATCAGCCAGGCCCGCCGGCAGCGCGGGGCGACGTTGTTTGCGTAGTCCGGCGCAGCACTATTCGCGATCTTGTCGGCGGCAACCGTCAGGTCCGAGTCCCGCACAGCCGGCGCGATCAGCACGACGATGTCCGCCTCGCCGGGCGGGACCAGGTCGCAAGCCCGATGCTTTGCGATGGCCGCTGTCAGTTGCCGAGCCAGCGATTCCGACTTACCGCCAAGGCCGTCAGTGGGCGCGACAATCGCCATGGTGCAACGAGTTCTGGTCGCCGGCGAATCGCGCGACTCCCATTCCTCAACCGCGATGGTGAGCGACGAGCCCGCGGGTTCGTCGCGCAGGGGTTCTGGTGTGGCCCAGAGATGTATCTCGCGCATAGGCGCGTTGGGGAACCCAGGCAGGGTGGGGCCGTTAAAAGCACTGAAAGCACGGGCGGTATCCACCACATCGATCCACCGATAGCCGGGGTTGGCCACCGCGGCGGCGGCGATGCTGGCCGAGAGTCGGTCGACCACGGGCTCATCGCGTTTCCCGGAGCCGACGATCAGCGCATCGCCGATCTGGTCGGTCAGCGCGTACACCAGCGCCGGGTGCGCCGACATCTCGACGAATGCGCCGACACCACGCAGCGAAGCTGCGGCCGCCGCGCGATCGAATCGCACCGTGTTGCGCAGGTTGTCGTACCAGTAAGCGGTGAAATCGGTGCCGGGACGCACCACGTCACCGCGAGCCGAACCGATGAATTCCACTGGCGTATCCAAGAATTCCGCTGCCGGCAGCAGCTCGTCCAGCATGGGCCGCAAAGCTTCCAGTGCGCTGGTGTGCGCGGGGAACGCGACGTCGATCTCCCGCACGAACAGGCCGTCGCGTTCGGCGAGTTTCACGATGCCGGCCACGGCATCGCGGTCACCGGAGACCACGGTCGACGAAGGCGAGTTGACCACTGAAACCTCGAGCCAGCCGGGTGTGTCGGCGATCAGCCGCTCGGCATCGTCAATCCCGACGCCCAGCACCGCCATGCCGTAGGGTCCGGCCAGCCGTTCGACGACCCTGGCCCGCGCGGCCACCACCGCGACCGCGACGGCCAGCTCGACGCTACCGGCCACATAGGCCGCGGCCACCTCGCCGAGGCTGTGCCCCACGGTGATATCGGGAAGCACTCCGCAGGATCGCCACACCTGCGCCAGGCTGACAGCGTGGGTGAACTGGGCGGTCTGAATATCGATCTGCGACCACTCCCGGTCGGAGCCGGTCACCAGGTATTCCAGTGGCGACGACAGCCCGGCCGCGGTGAATGCTTGCGCGCACCGGTCGGTCTCGGCCCGATAGGCGGAGAGCTGACGGTACGCGTCGGCGCCCATGAGCGGCCACTGGTTGCCCTGGCCGGGAAACACGAAAGCGGTCCGTGGCGTGGCGGTGGCCGAAGACTGGGCCACCAGCGGATGCTCGTCGCCGCCGGCCAGGGCGGCGAGACCCGCGACCAGTTCGGCCTGATCGGCCGCCCGCACCACTGCGCGGTGGCGGCGCACCCGTCGGGTCCGCAACAAAGTCGCAGCTACCCCGGCGACCCCGGAAGCGTCTGGGCGGCGTTGCAGATAACCCCCGATCGCGGCGGCGTCCTTGCCGATCAGGTCCGCCTCGTGGGCGCTGAGCAGCACCGGGATGCGGCCGTCGGGCAGCCGATGAGCCATCATCACGCGGCACCTACTCCCAGCTGCCGGGACGTCTCGGGAACGGCAACGATCACATGCGCATTGGTGCCACTCATACCGAAGGCGGACGCCGCGCCAATCCGCCGTCCGTCCATCGCCGGCCACGGCGTCAGTGTCTGCGCCAGGCGTAACCCCTGGCTTTCCCAATCGATTTCGCGGCTCGCCTCCGCGGCGCCCAGCGTGGGTGGGACAGCGCCGTGTTCGGCCGCGACCAAGACCTTGGCCAGGCCGAGCGCCCCGGCGGCAGCCTGTGCGTGTCCCACGTTGGACTTCACCGAACCCAGCAATGCGCCGTTGCCGGGTTCGGTGGCTCCGTATGTTTCTGACAGCGAACGCAATTCAGTGCTGTCGCCGAGCCGAGTTCCGGTGCCGTGCCCTTCCACCATCCCGACCTGTTCGGGACGAACGCCCGCCTGAGCGATCACACGCCGAAACAGGCGGCGCTGCGCAGCGCCGCTGGGGGCGGTCAGTCCGGCGCTTCGGCCGTCCTGGTTGACGGCGCTGGCACGGACCTCGGCCAGAATTCTCCGGCCGTCGCGTCGCGCGGCCGATTCCCGCTGCAGCACAAACATCGCCGCGCCCTCGGCCCAGACCGTTCCGCTGGCATGTGCGGTGAACGGCCGGCAGTGGCCGTCGTCGGAGAGCGCGTGCTGTTTGGAGAACTCCACGAAGAACCCCGGCGAGCCCATCACGCAGACGCCACCGGTCAGTGCCAGGTCGCAATCGCCGGCCCGAACCGACTGCGCCGCGACATGAAACGCGGCCAGGGCGGATGCACAGGAAGCGTCGATGGTCAGCGCCGGACCGGCGAGCCCCAGGGTGTAGGCGATCCGGCCGGAAATCACCCCGAGGGCCGTCCCGGTGATCAAATGGCCGCTGTGGTGCGAGAACTCGGCCATCTCAGGGCCGTATCCGGTTGCCGACGCACCAACGTAGCAACCGACGTCGTGCCCGGCGAGGTCGTCGGGGTTGATTCCAGTGTTTTCCAGCGCGCGCCACGACACCCGCAGGGCGACCCGTTGTTGGGGATCCATTGCGGTGGCCTCGCGCGGTGAGATGCCGAAGAACGCCGGATCGAACGTCGCGGCCCCGGTGAGGAATCCGCCGGAATCGTGAATCGGTTTGAAGCCCTCGCGACGGGACCCGGTCAGTAGCTCGCGGATCGGCCAGCCCCGGTCGGTGGGAAATGGTGCGAGCCCTTCCCGTTGCTGCGATAGCAGCTCCCAGTACCGGTCAGCGCTGTCGACCCCGCCGGGCGCCTCGACCGCCATCCCGACCACGACGACGGGGTCGACATGCCGATCGCGACAGTCATTTCCGGAGTGGTTGTCAGACATCAGCATTCACCAGGCATTCACCTGCGCGGCAATGGCGTCGATGTGTTCGTAGACATAGAAGTGTCCGCCGTCATAGAACGACAGCGCGAAGGCGCCTGCGGTGTGGTGTTCCCACAACCGCAGAGCCTCGACATCGACGCGGTGGTCATGGCGCCCGCCGAGGACGTGGGTATCGGCACGGATGCGGACGTCCGGACCGCGATCGTAGCGATTGAAGGCCTGGTAGTCGGCCCGCGCCGCGGTGGTCAGCAGTTCGACGAACTCTTCGTCGGCGAGCAACTCGGGATCGGTCCCGCCGAGGTCGGCGATATCGGCGAGCAGTCCGTCGTCGCTGGTCGGGAGCTCGGGCATGCCGGCAACGGCGCACGGGGCCGGACCGGCTGATACCCACAGCTTCTGCACCGCGGCACCATGTGCTTCGGCAATCCGGGCGAACTCGAAGGCAACGACGGCGCCCATGCTGTGGCCGAACAGCCGCAGCGGCGCGACTCGGCGCCATGGTCCGGCCTCGAATAGCCCGCGGGCCAGCTCATGCACGGTTTCGGGGGCCGGGTCGCGCAGCCGGTCGGCCCGCTGCGGGTACTGCACGATGAAGGTGTCGCCGCCGGCGGCCAGGGCGGTGGCCAGCGTCCGGTAGCTCGCAGCGGCTGCCCCGGCATGCGGGAACACCACGGTGGCACCGCCGCGTCGCCCGTTGTCACGGCCTGGTACCAGCTTGATCCAGGGCGCAAACGTGGCCGGCGCGCTTGCCAGGTTGTGCGATGTCATTGCGCTGTTCCGATTTCGGCGATCGCCGACTGAACCGAGTCAGCGTCCATATGGATAACTTCCAGGTACAGCTCGGCAACCTGATCGAGGCGCCCGCGGTCGCGCTCGCGACCGCCGAGCAAGCTGGCCAATGTCGCAACGGTTCGAGCGGCGAAGATATCGGCGACCAAGACGTCGGGGGTGTCCAGCCAGGCGCGGATGCCGGCGACGGCCTGGGTGGCCAGCACCGAATCGCCGCCAAGCGCGAAGAAGTCATCGTCGACACCGACGCGCTGCAAGCCGAGCAGATCGCCCACGATCGCAGCAAGAGCTGATTCCAGCGGTGTCGACACAGCCCGGTAACCGGGTTTCGCCGAGCCAGAAGCCGCAACGTTCAGTTGGAAGGCGACGGCGCGCCGGTCGATCTTGCCGCCATCGGTGAAGGGGATGCGCTCTACCAGCGATATGTGGCGCGGAATCATGTGCGCGGGAACGAAGTCGGCGAGTACCTGGCGAATCCGCTCAGCGGTCGGCCCGGCATCGATTGGGGTCTCCGGGCAGGCCACCGCGGCCAGCACGTCGGGGCCGGACGACACGGGAAGCAGGGCGGCCACCGCGGCGCGCACACCCGGCACCCGCTGCATCGCGGCCTCGATCTCGCCGAGTTCGACGCGGTAGCCACTGACTTTGACGCGGTGATCGGCGCGGCCGGCGAACTCCAGCGTGCCGTCCGGCCAGTAGCGAGCCAAGTCGCCGGTGCGGTACCAGGTGCGGCCATCATGTTCGACAAAGCGCTCTGCGGTCAGTTCGCGGCGGCCGCGATAACCGCGGGCGATTCCTCGCCCGGACACCCACAACTCGCCGACCACCCAGTCGGGGCAGTCCGGGCAGTCGGGGCCGGCGTCTCCGGCGTCACTGACGACCCGGCATGCGTTGTTCGGGAACGGCACGCCGTATGGGATTGCGGTCCAGTCTGCCGGCAGGTCAGTCGCGTCATGGACTTCGAAAATGGTTGCGTGCACCGCGGTTTCGGTGGCACCGCCTAGTGCTGCGAACCGCGCGTTGGGCGCCTCGGCCTGCAGGCGACGGGCCAGGTCAGGGCGCACCCAGTCGCCGCCGGTGGCGATCGTGCGCAGTGACGACAGCCGCCCATGACCGACCTCGAGCAGCATGTCCAGCCAGCCGGGCATGAAGTTCAGCGCGGTGACTTTGTGGGTTTCGATGAGCCGGGCCCAGGCGTCGGGATCACGTCGCTGCGTTTCGTCGACCACCACGATCGCCCCACCGGTTCGCAGGGCGACGAAGATGTCCGCCACCGACATGTCGCATTCCAGCGTCGACAGGGCCAGCCAACGGTCGGCGGCGCAGATCTCAAAGTGCCGGATGAAGAACTCCACCGTATTCATCACACCGTCGTGCGTCATCTCGACGCCCTTGGGTTCCCCGGTTGAGCCCGACGTGAACAACACGTAGGCAAGCTCGGCGGGATCGGTTTTAGCCGGCCCTACGTCGCTCAGGGCCCCGGCAGTCGGCACGGCGCGCAGTACGTCAGCAATCGTCAGCGCCGGTACCCGCAGTGACATCTGGGACACCTGCTGCCCACCGGAAACCAGGGCGAGGCTGACCGAACCAGCCTCTAGGATACGTTCGGCCCGGTCGCGGGGCTGGTCGACGCCGATTGGCAGATAGACACCGCCGGCAGCCAGGATGCCGAGCACAGCCGGCACGTGTTCGGCGGTCTTCGGCCCCATCACCGCGACCGTGTCGCCGGCGGTTATCCCCGCCGTACGCAATGCCGCGACCACCGCCAACACCTGGTCGCGCAGCTCTGCGTAGCTGAGGTCACCCGAACCGGCGAACACCGCCGGCGCGTCGGGCTGCTGCTCGGCCTGCCGGAAGAACCCGTCGTGCAAGGCCTCTCCGCTGGGCTCGGCGGTGCGGCCGTTGACCTTGGCACGCACCGCGCGCTGCTCCGCCGGCAGCGCGGGCGAACCCGGCGCGTCCCATGCGTCGTCAGCGGTGGCCAAACGGAGTAGTTCATCGATGTGATGTGCGAACATGGCGTCGACGACACCCGGTGCGAAGACTCCGTCGCGGACATCCCAGTTCACCAGCACCCCGCCGTCGAACTCGGTGACCTGCGCGTCCAACAGCACCTGCGGGCCCTGGGAAATGATCCATCCGGGGGTGCCGAACTGCGTGGTGATCTCGGGACTGAACAGTTCGCCGAGCCCCAGCGCGCTGGTGAACACCACCGGCGCCAGAACCTGGGTGCCGCGATGCCGGCTGAGGTCGCGCAGCACCGACAGCCCAGGGTAAGCGGAATGGGCGGCGGCGGTCCGCATGGCGTCCTGCACGACCCGCGCGCGCGCAACCGGGGTGGCCGCACCCCTCAGGTCGATGTCCAGCAGCAGCGACGAGGTGAAGTCGCCCACCAGGCGGTCGACGTCGGGGTGCAGCGGCTGGCGACCGAACAAGGGGACGTTCAGCAGAAACCTCGAGGTGGCCGACCAGCGCGCCAGGGCATTGGAGAATGCCGCGGCCACCGTCATCGCCGGTGTGATGCCGCGGGCTCGCGCAAGGGAGAACAGCGCGTCACGAGTTGCCGGGTCGAACCAGTACCACCGCCGGGTGCTCTTTCGTGAGTCTCGGCCGTCGGCGGCCAACGGCGGCGACGGCGGATCGGGCAGCTGCGGAATGCGCTGTGCCCACCAGTACCGATCCGCATCGCGGACCGGTTGTGGCGGTGCTTCCTTTGCAGCCTCCTGGTGCGCGGTGGCCTGACGGTACTCCCGATAGGTGTAACCCAATTCGGGCAGGGCGTTGCCCTGATAGAGCGTCGCCAAGTCGGCCATCAGGGTCCGGTAGCTCATCGCGTCGGCGGCCTGCATGTCCAGATCGACGTGCAGCCGCGTCCGCTCGCCAGGGAGCAGCGTCAACGCGAGTTCGAACACTGCACCGTCGAGCTGCTGGTGCGATTTGGCATCGCGGATGGCGGCGAGCCGCTGGTCGACGCGATCGCCGTCCAGGTGGCGAAGATCCTCCACGGTGACCGGGAAATCCTGGTTTTCGTCTGGCGAAGCGATTCGTTGCGTGCCGTCGGGCAGGAACTGCACTCGCAACATCGGGTGACGCAGCGCGAGCCGCGTGGCCGCCGCGCGGAGTCGGTCAGGGTCGGTCGGACCGCCGTCGAATTCGACGTAGAGATGCCCGGCCACGCCGCCGAACTGCTGGTTGTCGTGGCGGCCCACCCACATAGCGTGCTGCATTGGAGCCAGCGGAAAAGGCTTGCCGGATGTGTCGGGGCAATCGGCTTGCGAGGCCGGCTTATCGACCGCCTGGTCAGCTCCGGTGGCGTGCGAGCCGGTGGCTATAAGTTCTGACCAGGCCTCGATAGTCGGTGTGGTGGCCAGCGTGGCGAAATCGATGGCGATGCCGTGGCGGCGCCAGCGACCGGCCAGTGACATCATCCGGATGGAGTCAAGGCCTTGACCGATGAGGTTGCCACCGGGGTCGAGGGCGTCGGCGCGTACGCCGAGCAGTTCAGCTACCTCCGCGCGGATGTCCTCCGAGCACACCGGGGCGTGCACCACGCATCCTCCCTGAATTAGCACAGGCTGCCCTAATTTGTGGTTTACCCTAGCGTCGACACCGGCATCGCCGCCACTAAGCCCCCACCTAAGGAGCCCAGGTGCCTCCCAACACCACGCAGCGTCTGGAGGGCTTCGTGCCGTTCCCCGCTGATCGTGCCGCCTCGTACCGGGCGGCCGGCTATTGGACGGGACGGCCCCTGGACACGATCCTGGCCGGCGCGGCGCGGCGCTGGCCCGACAAAATCGCCGCGGTTGACGGCGCGGCGGGCCACGATGACGGCCTCAGTTACGCCGAACTCGACGAGGAGGCCTACCGCGCCGCGGCCGGCCTCCGCAGCCTGGGTGTCGCGCCGGGCGACCGGATACTGCTGCAACTGCCGAATAGCTGCCAGTTCGCCGTGGCGCTGTTCGGACTGCTGCGCGCGGGGGCGATCCCGGTGATGTGCCTACCTGGCCACCGCGCCTCCGAATTGGGGCATTTCGCCTCCCTGAGTCAGGCCACCGGTCTGATGATCGCCGATGCCGTAAAGGGATTCGACTACCGGGCGATGGCGAGCGACCTAGTCGAGAAACATCCCACGCTGCGGCACGTCATCGTCGACGGAGACCCGGGACCATTCGCGTCGTGGGCGCAGCTGCGCGGCACTGCCTCTACACAAGCCCCGGATCGGTCGCCGGGTCCGCCTGTCGATCCCGGATCGCCGGCCCTGCTGCTGGTCTCCGGCGGCACTACCGGCCTGCCCAAACTCATCCCCCGCACCCATGACGACTATGTGTTCAACGCGACCGCAAGTGCCGAAGTGTGCCGGCTGAGCGCCGACGACGTGTATCTGGCGCTGCTGCCCGCGGGACACAACTTCCCGCTGGCCTGCCCGGGTCTGCTCGGTGCGATGACGGTCGGCGCCACCACGGTGTTCGGCACCGACCCCAGCCCGGAGGCCGCCTTCGCCGTCATCGCCCGCCACCGCGTCACGGTCACCGCTCTGGTACCGGCACTGGCCAAACTGTGGGCACAGGCCTGCGATTGGGAGCCGGTGACACCAAAGTCGCTGCGGCTCTTGCAGGTTGGTGGGGCAAAGCTGGAGCCGGCGGATGCTCGCCATATTCGCGACTCATTGACCCCTGGCTTGCAACAGGTCTTCGGAATGGCCGAGGGATTGCTGAACTACACCCGCGTCGGCGATCCGCCGGAACTGGTCGACCACACCCAGGGGCGGCCACTATGCGACGCCGACGAACTGCGCGTCGTCGACGCCGCAGGCGAACCGGTAGCACCCGGCGAAGAAGGCGAGCTTCTGGTGCGCGGACCCTACACGCTCAATGGCTACTTCCGCGCCGGGCGCGACAACGAGCGCTGCTTCGATCCCAACGGCTTCTACCGCAGCGGCGACCTGGTCCGCATCCGGGACGACGGCTACCTGGTGGTCACCGGTCGGGTCAAAGACGTCATCTGCCGTGGCGGCGAAACCATCTCCGCGGCAGACATCGAAGAGCAGATGCTTAGCCACCCGGCGATCTTCTCGGCCGCGGCAGTACCGCTTCCTGATCCCTATCTAGGTGAAAAGATTTGCGCTGTAGTTGTTTTCGCCGGACCGCGAATGACGCTTGCAGAGGTGAACGCTTACCTTGACCAGCGCGGGGTGGCCGCGCACGCCCGGCCCGACATGCTGGTCGCGATGGCGGCGCTGCCCACCACGCCAGTCGGGAAGATCGACAAACGGGCGATCGCCCACCAGGTCAGCGCTGGGCACGATCTGCCGCGAGCGTAACGCCAATGCGAAAACCCTGACGTGAAATCGCAGCTGCGTTACGCTCGCGATCATCCCTACGCTACTGACGCGCGATCAGATACGGCGCCAGGGTGGACAACTTCTCGCACGTCTCCTCGAATTCGCGCTCGGGTTGGGATTCTTCGATGATCCCGGCACCGGCCCGCAACCACGTCCTCCCGCCGCACTCGTAAGCCGCCCGCAGCGTCAGCGCAGCGTCCAACCCGCCGTCTGCTGAAACCATCACGACGGCACCGGAATACAGTCCGCGTGGGCTTTCGTCGAGGCGCAGGATGGCCGCTACGCCGGCCGTCTTTGGGATACCCGACGCTGTGACCGCCGGAAAAAGCGCCTCGAGCGCGTCCATCCGGTCGCTCGATGCGTCCAAACGCGCGCTGATCGTGGAGCCGAGGTGCTGCACACTCCCCCGCTCCCGCACCGTCATGAAGTCGGTGACAACCGCGGTGCCCGGTTCGGCGACCTCGGTGATCTCCTGAAGCGACGTTCGCACCGAAATAGCATGCTCAACAATCTCTTTGGAATTCGATTCCAAGTCTTCGCGAGCTTGACGGTCACGCGCCGGACCACGACCGAGCGCGCGGGTGCCAGCCAGCGGCTCGGTCACTAAGGCGCCGTCGGGGTGGACGGCAACGACAAGCTCCGGGCTGTAGCCCACAGCGCGAATTCCGGCCAGCCGCAACAAAAACGACCGCGCCGGCGTGTTGTGCCGACGGCCCAGCCGGTACGTGGATGGGAAGTCGAGCGCGAAAGGCACTTCGACAGAACGGGACAGGATCACCTTGTGATAGCTGCCGGTGGCGATCTCGCGGACGGCCTCCGCCACCCGATCGCGGTAGCCGGACGGGTCGGCTGTTACGTCGACCGCGCGGGCGACGGGCACGTTGGGCACACCGTCGGCGAGCAGCGCTCGCACCGCGTCGCGGTGGTCGGCTGCTGCGCCGAACAGATGGACCGCGTCCCGCGTCACCACGATGCGGGTGCGGGGCCAAAACACCCGCGCCAGCGGGGTTCGCGGCGCCAGCCGCTGCTGCAGTCCATAACGGTACATGCCGAATTCGAAGGCGATCCAACCGAAAACCTGGTCGGTTTCCAGCAGCAGTCGGTCGACAGCTTCGCCAAGCACCGGTCCTGGCCGCCCCGACCATTGCTGCCGCTGAGTCACCCCGTCGCGGATCACGCGCAGTTCATCGCTGTCCAGCTCGACCATCGCCTGCACACCGCATGCCAGCACCCATTGACCA
>JBEKNM010000093.1:0-10843 GCA_049522835.1 Mycobacterium sp. | reverse complement strand
CGGCTACCCGCCGCAGCCCGGCTACGGCGTCGCCCCGGGTGGCCCAACCACGCCACAGTTCAGTGTCGGTGCGGCGATCAGCTGGGCGTGGAACAAGTTCACGCAGAACGCCGTAGCGCTCATCGTCGCGGTCGTGGCCTACGGCGTCGTGCTGACCATTCTCGGCCTCGTCGCCGTGTTCGTGCCCCCCGCCCTCGGCAACCATACGAGCAGCACATACACCGACAGCTACGGCAATACCGTCGAAAGCGTGAACGTGACGTTCGGCGCCGCCTCGATCATCGTCATGGTCCTCGCCTATCTGCTGCTCTTCGTAGTCGGCGTCTACACGCACGCCGGCTTGTTGTCAGGTTCTCTCGACATCGCGGACGGAAAGCCGGTGACCATCGGGTCGTTCTTCAAACCGCGCAATCTGGGACGGGTGTTCCTGACCGCCCTGTTGGTCGCGGTTGGCGTCTGGATCGGAACGATCCTGTTCATCATCCCCGGCCTCATCTTCGCCTTCCTCGCCCAGTTCGCCATCCCGTTTGTGGTCGACCGATCCCTTTCGCCCGTCGACTCCGTGAAGGCCAGCATCGCGACCGCCAGATCCAACCTGGGCGGCGCTTTGCTGTCGTTCCTCGTGCAGTACGCGGCGATCCTGATCGGCGAATTGCTGTGTGGGGTAGGCCTGATCGTCGCGTTCCCGGTCGCCGCGCTGATCTCGGTCTACACCTACCGAAAGCTTTCCGGCGGCCGGGTCGTGCCGCTGGAACAGCCGGGTTACCAGCCAGGACCGCCCCCCGGCATACCACCCGGGCAGCAGCCCGCATAGCCAACCCGACCCGCCGGACCAGGGGCGGCGGACTTCACCGGCCGACTGCGCCTGAGTTGGCAGACCGGGCTTCCGCTGACCTGCGGTAGTTGCGGTGCACTGCGGCGTGCTGGCACGTGTGATGGGATCAGCGGTTATGAGCATCAAAGTTGCGCTGGAGCATCGCACCAGCTACACCTTTGACCGGCTGGTTCAGGTGTATCCGCACGTCGTGCGGCTGCGACCGGCGCCTCATTCCCGCACCCCCATCGAGGCCTACTCGCTGCGCGTCGAGCCGGCCGACCACTTCATCAACTGGCAACAGGACGCGCTTGGCAACTTTCTTGCCCGGCTGGTGTTTCCGAACCCTATGCGCCAATTGACCATCACCGTTGGGCTCATTGCCGACCTCAAGGTGATCAACCCGTTCGACTTCTTCATCGAGGACTGGGCCGAGACGTGGCCTGCCGGGTCAGGGTTGAGCTTCCCCAAGACGCTGGCCGATGACCTTGAGCCGTACTTGCGGCCTGTCGACGAAGACGGTGAAGGGTCGGGCCCCGGCGATCTCGTGCAAGCATGGGTGGGCAATTTCAAGGTGCCGGTTGGCATTCGCACCATTGACTTCCTGGTCGCGCTCAACCGCGCGATCAACGCCGACGTCGGCTACAGCCTGCGGATGGAGCCCGGCGTCCAGACACCGGATTTCACGCTGCGCACCGGCATCGGCTCGTGCCGGGACTCAGCGTGGCTGCTGGTGTCGATCCTGCGCCAGTTCGGGTTGCCCGCCCGGTTCGTGTCCGGCTATCTGCTACAGCTGGCATCCGACGTCGAGGCGCTGGACGGGCCGCCGGGACCCGCCGCCGACTTCACCGACCTGCACGCGTGGGCCGAGGTGTACCTCCCCGGCGCGGGCTGGATCGGGCTGGACCCGACGTCCGGGCTGTTCGCCGGCGAGGGCCATATCCCACTGGCAGCCACACCGCATCCCGCCAGCGCGGCGCCCATCAGCGGTGGGACCGGCCCGTGCGAGTCGGTGCTGGAGTTCTCCAACACCGTCACCCGCGTCCACGAAGACCCGCGCGTCACGCTGCCCTACAGCGACGAGGCGTGGAGGTCGATCTGCGAAGTCGGAAAGCGCGTCGACGAGCGCCTGTCCGCCGGTGACGTCCGGCTGACCGTCGGCGGCGAGCCGACGTTCGTGTCGGTGGACAACCAGATCGACGAGGAGTGGACGACGGCCGCAGACGGCCCGCACAAGCGTGCGCGGGCATCCGATCTGGCCGCCCGGCTGAAGGCTGCGTGGGCCCCGCAGGGGTTGATCCACCGCGGGCAAGGCAGGTGGTACCCGGGAGAGCCGTTGCCACGCTGGCAGATTGGGCTGTACTGGCGCACCGACGGGCGACCGCTATGGACCAACGGCGCGCTGCTGGCCGACCCTTGGAGAAGTGGGCAAAGCGAGCGTAGCGAGCCAGCTACCCCCGTCGATGACGAGGCGGCTTACCGGGTGATTGCGGGCGTCGCCGAGGGCCTGGGGCTGCCGCTCTCGCAGGTGCGGCCGGCCTACGAGGATCCACTCTCCCAGCTCGCAGCCAAAGTCCGAATGCCCCAGGGCGACCCGGTGGAAGCCAGCGACGACCTGGGCCCCGAAGGCCCCGAAGACCCCGAAGGCCCCGAAGGCCCCGAAACCGGGCACGACATCGCCGAACGCCGCGCAGCGCTGCTGGCGCGGCTCGACGAACCCACCACGTCCCCTGCGGCGTTGGTGCTGCCGCTGCACCGCCGCGATGACGATCTTGGCTGGGCCAGCGCGAACTGGCAGCTGCGCCGCGGTCGCATCGTTTTGCTCGAGGGGGATTCGCCGGCGGGCCTGCGGCTGCCGCTGGATTCGATCAGCTGGCTGCCGCCACGGGCATCGTTCGAGGTCGACCCGCTGACGGTGGTTTCGGCACTACCCTCGGCGGAGGCCACCGATCCCGAAGCCTTAGACGCGGAAGCGACGCCGGTGGAGGACGCCGAGTCCGCGCCGCCAACCGCGATGGTCGCCGAGGTTCGCGATGGCCTGCTGTACATCTTCATGCCGCCCACCGAGGCCCTTGAGCATTTCGTCGACCTCATTGCACGAGTCGAAGCCGCGGCGGCGACGGCGCACTGCCCGGTTGTGGTCGAGGGTTACGGTCCCCCACCAGATCCACGGCTGCAATCCACGACGATCACGCCGGACCCCGGCGTCATCGAGGTCAACGTCGCGCCCACCGCCAGCTTCGCCGAACAAACCCAGCTGCTGGAAACCCTTTACGGGCAGGCCCGCTTAGCCCGGTTGGCTACCGAGTCGTTCGACATCGACGGCACCCACGGCGGCACCGGCGGTGGCAACCACATCACGCTCGGTGGCGTGACGCCGGCGGACTCACCGCTGCTGCGCCGGCCGGACCTGTTGGTCTCGCTGCTGACCTACTGGCAGCGACACCCGTCGCTGTCATATCTGTTCTCCGGGCGATTCGTCGGCACCACGTCGCAGGCACCGCGGGTTGACGAGGGCCGCACCGAGGCGCTCTATGAACTCGAGATCGCCTTTGCTGAGATCGCCCGGCTGTCTTCGTCTTCCGGGGGCGGCCGCGCTTCACAACCGTGGGTGACCGACCGCGCGCTGCGCCACCTGCTCACCGACATCACCGGTAACACCCATCGCGCCGAGTTCTGCATCGACAAGCTCTACAGCCCCGACAGCGCCCGCGGCAGGCTCGGCCTGCTGGAGCTGCGCGGGTTCGAGATGCCACCGCATCTGCGCATGGCGATGGTGCAGTCGCTGCTGGTCCGCTCACTGGTGGCCTGGTTCTGGGACGAACCGCTGCGCGCCCCGCTGATCCGGCACGGCGCCAACTTGCACGGGCGATACCTGTTGCCGCACTTCTTGATTCAAGATATCGCCGAAGTGGCCGCCGACCTGCGCGCACACGGCATCGCCTTCGAGACCAGCTGGCTGGACCCGTTCACCGAATTCCGCTTCCCGCGTATTGGCACCGCCGTGTTCGACGGCGTGGAGATCGAGCTGCGTGGGGCGATCGAGCCGTGGAACACCCTCGGCGAAGAAGCCACCGCGACAGGTACCGCCCGCTACGTCGACTCCTCGGTCGAGCGGGTCCAGATCCGCATCATCGGCGGCGACCGCCACCGCTACGTGGTGACCTGCAACGGCTACCCGGTGCCGTTGCTGGCCACCGACAACGACGACATCCACGTCGGTGGTGTGCGGTTCAAGGCCTGGCAGCCGCCCAGCGCGCTGCACCCAACCATCACAACCGACGTCCCGCTGCAGTTCGAGCTCATCGACCTCACCACCGGAACGTCGCGCGGTGGCTGCACCTACCACGTCTCCCATCCCGGCGGGCTCGCCTACGACGAGCCACCCGTCAACGCCGTCGAGGCCGAAGCGCGCCGCGCCCGCCGTTTTGAGGCAACCGGCTTCACCCCGGGCAAACTCGACCTATCCCGCATCCGGGAGAAACAGGCCCGGATCCTCACCGACATCGGCGCGCCGGGCATCCTTGACCTGCGACGCGTGCGTACCGTACTGCAGTAATGGCATCCGCGTACATGGCACTCGGCTCGGATGGATCGTTGGCGCCTGCTACCGACCGCTACGACGCCGACCGCCTCCTGACCGGGTACCGGGCAGCGCGCGCCCAGGAAGCGCTGTTCGACCTGCGCTCCGCCAGTTCAGCAGGTCCGGGAATCGGCTTCGACGAATTCGTCGACCAGAACGGGAACGTGCGGCCCGCCTGGACCGAGCTGGCCGACGCGGTCGCCGAGCGCGGCAGGTTCGGGCTGAACCGGCTGCGTTCGGTGGTGCACAGCTTGATCGACAACGACGGCATCACCTACACCGAAGTCGATCCCGACAGTGACGGCAGCCATCTGGAGCCAAGGCCCTGGAGCCTGGACACACTGCCGATCGTGGTCTCCGCGGCCGATTGGGAATTGCTGGAGGCCGGGCTGGTGCAGCGGTCGCGCCTGCTCGACGCCGTGCTCGCGGATCTGTACGGGCCGCGCCGCCTGCTCACCGAAGGCCTCCTGCCACCGGAACTGGTGTTCGCCCATCCCGGTTACGTGCGTGCCGCAGGCGGAATCGAAGTGCCCGGGCACCACCAGCTTTTCATGCACGCCTGTGACGTCAGCCGGCTGCCGGACGGCAGCTTTCAGGTCAACGCCGACTGGACGCAGGCGCCCTCGGGCGCCGGCTATGCGCTGGCCGACCGACGCGTGATCGCGCACTCTATTCCCGACCTCTATGAGAGAATTGCGCCGCGACCGACGACACCGTTCGCGCAGGCGCTGCGGCTGGCACTGATCGACGCGGCACCCGACATCGCTCAAGACCCGGTGGTGGTTGTGCTCACCCCGGGCATCTATTCAGAGACCGCCTTCGATCAGGCGTATCTGGCTACGCTGCTGGGTTTCCCACTCGTGGAGAGCGCGGATTTGGTAGTGCGCGACGGCAAGCTGTGGATGCGCTCGCTGGGCACATTGAAGCGCGTTGACGTCGTTCTTCGCCGCGTCGACGCGGAGTACGTGGACCCGCTGGATCTACGCGCCGACTCCAGACTCGGCGTGGTCGGCTTGGTTGAGGCGCAACACCGCGGAACCGTGACCGTCGTCAACACGCTGGGCAGCGGCATCCTGGAAAGCCCTGGGCTGCTGCGTTTCCTACCCGAGCTTGCCGAGCGCTTGCTCGGCGAAGCCCCACTGCTGCATGCGGCTCCGGTCTACTGGGGCGGCATCGCCAGCGAACGTTCGCACCTGCTGGCGAATCTCTCCTCGCTCTTGATCAAGTCGACCGTCGGCGGGGAAACCCTTGTCGGACCCGTACTTTCAGCTACACAACTGTCTGAATTAGCCGCGCATATCGAGAACATGCCGTGGCAGTGGGTCGGCCAGGAGCTGCCACAGTTCTCGTCGGCGCCCACCGACCACTCCGGTGTGTTGTCATCGGCCGGCGTCGGCATGCGGTTGTTCACCGTTGCCCAGAGCAGCGGCTATGCGCCGATGATCGGCGGCATCGGCTATGTAGTGGCACCCGGGCCCGCCGCATACACAATGAAAACTCTTGCGGCAAAAGATGTCTGGGTGCGCCCGACAGAGCGTGCGCGAGCCGAGACGGTGACCCTAACCGTGGTGGAGCCGTCGATCGCGCAGCCGGCCAAGACCGGGGCGGGTACTTGGGCCGTCAGCTCGCCTCGTGTGCTGTCCAACCTGTTCTGGATGGGACGCTATGGCGAGCGCGCGGAGGGGATGGCCCGGTTGCTGTCCGTCGCGCGCGACCGTTTCCACGTCTACCGGCATCACCAGGACACCGAAGAAAGCGAATGCGTGCCGGTGCTGATGGCCGCGCTGGGCCGGATCACCGGGACGGAGACCGGGGCGGATAACGACCACGCCGAGATGATCGCCGTCACCCCTTCGACGCTCTGGTCGCTGACGGTGGACCCGAACCGGCCGGGATCCCTTGTCAAGTCGGTGGAGGGGCTGGGACTTGCCGCCAGGGCGGTGCGCGACCAGTTGTCCAACGACACCTGGATGGTGCTGGCCGGCGTGGAGCGCGCGGTTGCCCAAAGCCCCGACCCACCCGACTCGCTCGCCGTGGCCGACACCTTGCTCGCGTCGACTCATTCGCAAACGTTGGCCGGGATGCTCACGCTGTCGGGGGTGGCCGCCGAGTCGATGGTGCAAGACGTGGGCTGGACGATGATGGACATCGGCAAACGCATCGAACGCGGCCTCTGGCTGACCGCGTTGCTGCGGGCCACGCTCACCACCGTCCGCAGCGCCGCTGCCGAGCTGACCGTCATCGAGTCAGCACTGGTGGCATGCGAGTCATCGGTCATCTACCGTCGCCGCACGGTGGGCAAGGTCAGTGTTGCCGCCGTCGCCGAGCTGATGCTGTATGACGCGCAAAACCCCCGTTCGTTGCTGTACCAGCTGGAGCGGCTGCGCGCCGACCTCAAAGACCTGCCTGGCTCATCAGGATCGTCGCGTCCGGAGCGGATGGTGGACGAGATCAGTACCCGCCTGCGCCGTTCTATTCCCGCAGAGCTGGAACAGGTCAGCGGCAACGGGCGCCGTGCGAAGCTGGAAGAGCTGCTCACTGCGATACATACCGAGCTGCGCGACCTGGCCGAGGCCATCACCGCGACGCAGTTGGCGTTGCCCGGCGACATGCAGCCGCTGTGGGGCCCCGACGAACGCCGCGTGGTGCCGTGACCGCCCCGTGCTGCCAATCCCGGCCCCAATCGCAGCTAAGCGCTGACCTTCGCGGGTCCACTTGAATCCGAGGTCACCTCGTCGATAACGGTGTGGATGAACTGCATCTTGTCCAGCACCGCAGCCGGCAACACAAAGGGATACAGGTCGTCGTGGCCCATCGACCGGTTCACCATGTTCAGCGACCATGACAACGGCAGCCACAACTCGATGATGTTGGGAAAAGCGCTGGGGCCCAAGGCCGGACGGTCAAAGGTCGCCGTCGCCGGTGCCAGACCGCACCAAGCTGAGGTGTCCAGGGCGTCACGGATGTGCAGATAATGTGCGAACGTCTCGGCCCAGTCCTCGGCGGGGTGCATGGTCGCATACGACGACACGAAGCGTTTCTGCCAACCCTCGGGCACGCCATCGTTGTAGTGCCGGTCCAGCGCCTCCTGATAGTCGGCGTCAGGATCGCCGAACAGCTCGTTGAACCGCTGCAAGTACTCCTGCGACGGGGTGATCAAGCGGTAGAAGTAGTAGTGCCCGACCTCGTGCCGGAAGTGCCCGAGCAGAGTCCGGTACGGCTCGTCCATCTCCACGCGCAGCTGCTCGCGGTGTACGTCGTCGCCCTCGGCCAGATCCAGTGTGATGACGCCGTTGTCGTGCCCGGTGATCACCTTCTCGTGCGCACTGGACAGCAGGCGGAATGCCAATCCGTAGTCGGGATCCTCGTTGCGTCCGATGATCGGCAGGTTCAGCTCGTGCAGCTCGGCGACCAACCGCCGCTTGGCCGCTTCGGCCCGGGCGAATTCCGCCAAGCCGACCGTGTCGGCATCGTTGGGCCGCTCGGTAGTCAGCGCGCACGACGTGCAAAGTTCGCCGGGGTCAACGGGAACCAGCCAATTGCATTCGGCGATATGGAGATTGGCGCACAATCTATAGTCCGCGGCAGCCACGGCGCCGGCATGGTCGCCTTCGTCGCCTTTGGCGATCACCAACAGGGCCATCTGCTCGAGAGAAAACCCGAGCGCGCTGCCACACGACAGGCACTCGGAGTTCTCGAACGTCAGGCGCTGGCCGCAGTTGGGACAGTGGAAGTCACGCATGCAGCACGTCGCCTTCGAACGGCACCACGTCGACGGCGACCTCGATCACGCTCTTCTCTGAGTTGGTGTAGATGATGCCGCGCAGCGGCGGCACGTCCGCGTAGTCGCGGCCGCGCCCGACGATGATGTATCGCTGGTCGACCATCTGGTCGTTGGTGGGGTCAAGCCCCAACCACTGGAATTGGCCTGGGTCCTGCGGAGTCCACACCGCGGCCCAGGCGTGGGTGGCGTCAACGCCGATCATTCGATCCTTCCCGGGTGGCGGGTCGGTGGCCAGATAACCGGACACGTAGCTGGCCGCCAGGCCGTTGGCTCGCAGGCAGGCGATCGCCAGCCTGGCAAAGTCTTGGCATACCCCTTCCCGGGCTGCCAGAACCTCATCGACTCCGGTGGAAACCGTCGTCGACCCCGATCGGTAGGTGAAGTCGGTGTAGATGCGTGACGCGAGATCGCGCAGCACTTCGACGAACGCGCGCTCGGGCACGAAGCTGGGTGCCGCGTACTCGCGCACTTCATCGGTGATCTCCGGCGGATTCAAGTCCAGGGTGAAGTCGGTCGCGAGGGCTCCCCTCAAGCCGGTGGGCCGGGCAGCCTCCCACGGTTGCAACGCGGGCCCACTGGTGAACAAACCGGGGGCCGGCGGATACACGTCGACGATCGAGTCACTGGTTATGGTCAGGGTGCGGTGCGGTTCGGTGACGTGGAAGTAGGAGCTGATGTTGCCGTAGCCGTCGCGGCTGGTAGAGCTATCGGCGGGGGCCGGATCGATGTCCAGCCGATGCGCGATGCAACGCTGCCGCAGCGAGTCGCGCGGCGTGAGAAAACCGCGGCCATAGGAGCTGGTCACAACGTCGGAGTAGCGGTACTCGGTACGGTGCGTGACTCGATGGCGGCGGGCGGCCGGGTTACCTCCTGACAAGAGCTACCTCCTTTACGTCTCGACAGCGACCCACCCCCGTCACGGGCCGAGTGGCCGCAACGCTGATCCCATCACACAAGGCCTTCTCGGGGCCTTCTCGGGGCCCCTCGCGCCTTGGTCCAGCGAATATCGCACCAAACGCACCATAGCCGGAGCACAATCGAGGTGTGGCCACCTGGGAAGACGTTGCCCGCATCGTCGGTGGGCTGCCGCTGACCGCAGAGCAGTCACCACACGACTGGCGGGTGGGCAAGAAGCTGGTGGCATGGGAGCGGCCCATGCGCCCGTCGGACCGTGAAGCGCTGGCCCGCGGCGGGTCGGAGCCACCCGAAGGCGACATCCTCGGTGTCCGGGTCTCCGACGAGGGCGTGAAGTTCGCGTTGATCGGCGACGAGCCGGGGGTGTATTTCACCACCCCACATTTCGACGGCTATCCCGCAGTGCTGGTCAATCTGGCCGAGATCGCGGTCGGCGACCTCGAAGAGCTGATCACCGAAGCCTGGCTGACGCAGGCGCCGAAGAAGCTGGTCCAGGAATTCCAGGCCGACCTGCCCTGAGCCTTGCTCCAGGACGTCGTTGGCGATATACCAGGTACCTGCGCCAGTTAAGCCCGGTGTAATTCGAACAGCGGAATCACCCGGCTGGTGTTGGCCTGGTAGTCGGCGAAGCCCGGTGCCGCGGCAGTGACCTTCGCGAAGAGTTCGTCGCGCTCCGCGGACGGAACTTCGCGCGCGGTGACATCGAACGATTCCGTGCCCACCTCGATGTGTGCCCGCGGCTTGGCCCGCAGATTGTGCACCCAGGCCGGATTAACCGGGGCGCCCGCGAAGGATCCGACGATGATCAGCCTGCCGTCGATGCGCAAGTAGGCCAGCGGCGATACCCGGGTTTGGCCGGACTTGGCGCCCGTCGTGGTGAGTAGGAGCAAGTCGGCATTGGCGAATTGCCCGGTGACCTTGCCCTCGTTGGCCCGGAACTCGTCGATCAGGTTCTGATTGAAGGCGTGCAGCGTCGCGGTGTCAGGCGTCTGTTCGGTCATGCCTGGTCAACCTGTTTGGGCTTGGCGTCTATTCCGGACTCCTTGCGCTGCTGGGCGGTGATCGGCGCCGGCGCATCGGTGAGCGGGTCGATGCCGCCGCCGGTCTTCGGGAATGCGATCACCTCTCTGATCGACTCCATCCCGGCCAGCAGCGCAGTAATCCGGTCCCAGCCGAACGCGATCCCGCCGTGCGGCGGCGCGCCGAACATAAACGCCTCCAACAGGAATCCGAACTTCTCTTCCGCCTCTGCCTTGTCCAGGCCCATGACCGCGAACACCCGTTCCTGAATGTCACGGCGGTGGATACGAATCGAGCCGCCACCGATCTCATTGCCGTTGCAGACGATGTCGTACGCGTCGGCCAGCACGCCGCCGGGATCGCTGTCCACCGCGTTCTCGTACTCTGGCTTGGGCGAAGTGAACGCGTGATGTACCGCGGTCCATGCTCCAGAGCCGACCGCCACGTCGCCGGCGGCGGTCGCGTCGTCGGCGGGCTCGAACAGCGGCGGGTCGACCACCCAGACGAATGCCCACGCGTCGTGGTCGATCAGCCCGAGCCGGTCGGCGATCTCGCCGCGCGCGGCGCCGAGCAGCGCCCGCGACGACTTCGCCGGACCCGCTGAGAAGAAGATGCAGTCCCCTGGGCTTGCTCCGACGTGCGCGGCCAGACCGGCGCGTTCGGCATCAGAAAGGTTCTTGGCCACCGGACCACCCAGCGCGCCCCCAGATGACGCGTCACCGACCAG
>JBEKNM010000092.1:0-10897 GCA_049522835.1 Mycobacterium sp. | reverse complement strand
CGTGTCCGAAGCGCGCGGACGGCCGCGTTGTCGTCGGCGACGCAAGCCAGGTGGTAACCGCCGATGCCCTTGACGGCGACCACCGCACCCGCCGCCAGCGCCTGCTGGGTGGCCGCCAGTGCGGTATCGGATCCGTTGACTGGTCCGGCCTGCGACCAGAACCACAGCGACGGCCCGCAATCCGGGCAGGCGATGGGTTGCGCGTGGAACCGGCGATCCGCTGGATTGTGGTATTCGGCGGCGCACCGGTCACACATGGTGAATGCCGACATGGTGGTGGCGGGACGGTCGTAGGGCAACTCGCGGATGATGGTGAACCGTGGCCCGCAGTTGGTGCAGGTCACGAACGGGTGCCGGTAACGGCGGTCGTGCGGGTCGAACAGCTCGGCGACACAGTCGTCGCACACGGCGATGTCAGGCGGAATAGGCGTCTGAGCACCGTTGACAACCTGGCTCGCCACGATTCGGAACTCGCGTTGACAAGCGGTGTCGGCAGCGATGTCGGCAACCGAGATGGCGGCGATCCGCGCCAGCGGCGGGGCCTCGGTACGCAACCTGCGACCGAATTCGTCCACACAGCCGGGTTCGCCCTGCACCTCGAGAAAGACTGCGCCCGAATCGTTGCCGACGAATCCGGCCAGGCCCAGCTCGCTGGCAATGCGGTGGACGAACGGCCGAAACCCAACTCCCTGGACAACACCGGTCACGGTGAAGTGCTGCCGAACGTCGTCGGATCGCAGCATCAGGGGCCCCAACAAGGGTGGGCCGGTCATCTCAGCCGGCCTCCGGGCTAAGCGCCGGATCGGTGCGGCCCCGGCCCATTAGCTCCAAACCGGCCATCGCCTGCTCGGCCCCGGCGCGGTCCGTCTTCTCGACTACGAAGCCCATGTGGATGATCACCCAATCACCTGGCGCGAACGTCTCTTCCGGCAACATGCCGACGTTGACCTTGCGCTGCTCCCCGACGACGTCGACGAGTGCGAGCTGTCCCTCGTAACCGTCCAGCATCCTGATTACTTGACCGGGTATACCCAGACACATGGTTCAGCGCTCCTCTTGTGGCGCCGCGAACCCGGAAGGGGAACCAGCAGAGGAACATTCCCGACTCTGCAATGCGGCGATGATCTCCTCGACCGCTCGCACGGCCCGGGGGACGGCCTTGGCGACGGGCTTGGTGAGGCCGATTCCCTCCTCGACGCTTCCCGCCTCGCACCCGACGACGACCGTGTAAGGCGGACTGCCGCCCAGTGCCCGCAGGCTGGCGAACACCGCCGCCGGATCCATGCTGTGCGCGTCCAGACCGGCTGTGCTGGAACCTGATGCTTGGTCGGCCTCAAAGTCGGCCTGGAACACATGCAAGGTGCCCGGGTCGCCGCGGCTGGGTACCGCGTCGACGAGGACCAGGGTGTCCCACTCCTCGAGCAGGTCGTAAGCCAGGTGCATGCCCCGGATGCCGTAGTCGATGACGCGCACACTCGGATCGTCCGGCGGGATCATTGCGTTCCGGACTACTTCAGAGCCGAAGCCGTCGTCTCCCAGGAAGATGTTGCCGATTCCGGCTACCAGGATGCGTGCTGCCATTCGAGCGGGCTACATGCGGCGCAGTTTGAGGTAGCGGCGGGCATCCGGCAGGGACGTCGCTCCCAGTACCAACCCCACTGCGGCGACGATCGCAAGGATGCCGATGAATATCCAACCCAGCACTTCCATATCGAGCTCCTTTTCACTGGTTTGTTGTCGTTTTTTCTTTTGGGATGGGGGATGGGTCGAACGGCTCGATTTCGTCGGGGGAGAAGTACAGATAACGGCCGTACCAGTCATGCAGGTCGGCGGCCGGGTCTTCTTCCACGACGACCCCGACGTGTTTGTTGCCCTCGACGTCCTCGTGCACCGACGTGACGCGCGCAGTCTTGCCGGCGATGAAGATGTCCTGCGCGTCGGCGTTGCGCCTCGGTCGTAACCGAACCTGGCTGCCCCGGGCGATCCGGATCCCGTTCACTAGCACCGCGTCGATCTCGGGGCGAACGGCACTGTCGGCCAGCGGGTCCCACCAGTCGACTCCCTCAGGAATCTCTGGGACCAGGCCCGCAGGAATCTGGGGCCCGTGTGGATCCCGCAATACGCCGTGCAGGCGTGCCATGGCATCGGGCGACATGGCATCACACTGGTCGATGATCTGCGCGGCCCTCGGATCGGTGGCCCGAGCCTGCGCCTTCTCTTCGTCTGTCATCGTCATGACGCGCAGGGTCAGGATCTCGTCGATTTCCGTGCAGTCGTACAGCGCAGTGTCGCTCTGTTCGGCAACCTCAGGGTGGTCGTAGAGAATTATCGGCGATACCAGCAGCATGTCTTGGCTGCCGGGCGCACCGGCCAGCACGGGGAAGCAGCGGTGCTGCTGACACCGGGACACGGCATCGGCCGCGGCGGCCGGTGGTTCGAGCAGTGAAACGAACTGACCGCCGACAACTTCGGCGATGAGGTGGGTTCCGATCATGGACCGCGCGATCGAGTCGTTCTTGTCGGTCGCGGCGGCGCCGACGTTGCTGATCCGTACCAAGACCCGGCGCAATGCGCCGTCCGGTTCGCTGGAGACGGTCAGGACGCCGTTCACCTCCCGCCGTTCGCGGACCAGGCGACCGCCGTCGACCGGTTCAATTTCGGCTGCCGCGGCTGCCACCACCGGCAGCGTCCATTGCTGGGCAGGGTCGTCGAACGCGAGAGGGCCGAAAGCCATTTCACATTCGGCCGCTTCGTCCCAAGTCAGCCAGGACCCGGACCGGGTGGTCAGTTTGTCGACCGGTACGAATCCTCCGCCGGAGAATTCGCGCTCGGCGCGGCGGTGCTGCAACTGCAGGAACCGCACCACCAGGGTGATCGCCTGGGCTCCGTCGACCAGGAATTGCGCCGCGATGCTGTCGTCTTCGCCCAAGCCGGCGGCGGCTGCGCCACGCGGCCCCAAAACACCAAACTGCCAACGGGATTGGTTCTTGCTTGACGTCCCGCGGTATGGGTACAGCAGGTAGCCCTCGTAAAGCACCGCATCGGCGACGGCGCGGGTCCGGTCCGCGTTCGAAGTCATCGGGCCGTCTCCCGATTGGCGACCAACAATGAGGTCACCGCGTCCTCGAGGTCGAGCATCCCGTGTTCAGACTTGTAGCCGGCCAGCGCTGCGATTGTTTCGTGACTCAGCCGCACCCAGCCAGCGTTCGGATAGTGCTGAGCGATCAATTCTCGCCATACCGTGACCGGCATGTCGTAGCGATACTCGCAGTCCCACGGCACCTGCTGCACCGAGAACCCGCGTTCAGACTTGACGAAAATAGTTCCGCTGAATAGGAACTGCAGAGGCAGCGTGCCGTCGCGTAGCGCGTGCAGGTACTTGGCGGCAGCGACCTCGAAGTCGTAGGTGCAGTCCAGTGGAAGCGCCACAGTCGTGTTACCGGTGAAGCCCGGCACCATTGCGGTGCAATGCTGCCAGAGGAAGGTGCGTTGCGTGGTCGCCCAGCGTTCGCGCGGCCCGAACAGGTCGATCAGCCCGGTCGCTTCGGCGTCGGAGTAGGTACGTCGCAGCGGTTCGATCCGAACTTGGCAACGCAGCGCGATCGCGTGCACCGGCTCGTCCCCGCCGGTGGCGACGCCGATGCGGGCGGTCAGCACCGGGGTGACGGTGTACGGTTCGGGCGCTACGTCGAGTACGGCGAAGTCCACACCCATCTGGTCTTCGGTCATGGCGACGTATCCTTGGCGCGGGCGGCGATCTGTGCGAAGAAGCTGTCGATATACGCCCGCGCCTCCTGGCCGCCGTCGAACCCCCGCCACATCGTGCGTAAGCGGCCGACGAACTCGTAGCAGGCGTCAATCGGCACCAGATAGCTTTGCGGCCGCGCGAATTCGGCGTTCTCAGAGCCCGGTTCCGTCTCGGGGACCCGGACCAGCAATGCCTCGACATCGTCGGACAGCAGGCGCACTCGCGAGTCGGCACCGCTGATGGCGTTCCAGCCGTCCAAGTCCAGCTCGGATTCGGTGGCGCCGGCCGGGCCAGGATAGAAGGCGACTGTGCGTCCGAGTTCTGAGTTGGTGAAGAAGAAGGCCACGCCGACCGGGATTTGCAGGGCCGCCCACGCGCGGCGGTCCAGCGCGAAATCCGGGAAAGCCAGGTACCGGTCGGGCACTGCGCGGTAGCGCAGCTCTGCGCTGCCGTCGGTGAACAGCAGATAGCAGGCGCGGCAGACACACATCAGCTGTCGGCCGGCCACATTCACCACGTGCTGGTGCTCGTCGGCGATCAACTCGTTACACATCTCGCACCGCTCGCCGGCCGGCTCGGGGGGGCGCCGGTCGCTTCTGATGCGCGTCAGGACGTCATAGGGACTCGTCATGCCCGAGCCCCTATCGCTTCGCTTCGCAGCGCCACCGACAGCACGCCATCACGGGTCAGCAGCGGGAGCGGGTCGTGGTGAGCTCCGTCCGGGCCGGCCCCCGCATGTACGACGTCGAAATCTGCCGGACAGCGCGGGCAGCGCAGCAGCGCGCCATGCAGTGCCGCACCCGCCAGCGAGTCGTCACAAACCGGGCAATAGTCGCGATAGGCGAACGTCTGGTCGTCGACCCGGCACGCGAGGACGGTGGTTCCGGAGACGGCGAAGCCCCCGACCTCGCCGGGCTCCAACTCGGCCAGCTCGGGTACGGGGTGCCAGGTCGTTCGGCTAGCACCGTTCGAAGGACCGTTCGAAGGACCATTCGAATGCACGTGCGCCAGTAGCGATTCAGCGGGAATCATCTTGCTGGCGGTCGCTGGTTCGGCTGCCACCACCTCGATCGAGGAGATCTCCGGTGCGGCTGCCCGGACCGCGTCCTCGACGGCCAGCTCCAGCGTCACCGCCGACGACGGGCAGCTTTTGCAGCTGCCCTTAAAAGCCAACAGCACGCCAGCACCTTCGGGTCCCTGGGTGACCTCTATCAGATCCACATCGCCACCATGCGAGCCCAGGTAAGGCCGCACCCGGTCCAGCGCGTCGGATACCCGCCGGTGCACGTCGTGCGGGTGCAGGCCGTGCACCAGGAGCAGGCTGGCCACCAGGTCGTCGGTGGCCAGCCGCTCGGCCATGCCCGGATCGCCGGATAACTTGATCATCCGTTCTAACCCGGCTCCGTAAAGCCCGACTACCTCGCGAACCAGCTCCTGGGCACGTTCATACGCGACCGCCCCACTCGCCGCGCAGGAATCCAGGAGTGTCTGGATTCGATCGCCCGCTGTGCGCCACTGCGCGTCGTTCTCGAGGGTGTCCGGGCGATCCACCATGTGTCACTCCCCGACGGGTGACTGCGTTGGAGTATGCAATCTCTCCAGGGTTTTGCCGTTCCCCAGATACATGTGCACACCGCAGGGCAGGCATGGATCGAAGCTGCGCACCGTGCGCATGATGTCGATGCCCTTGAAGTTCTCCCGCGTGTTCTCCTCGAAGATCGGCTGACCCTGCACCGCATCCTCGTAGGGGCCCGGCGTGCCGTAGCTGTCGCGTGGGTTGGCGTTCCACGGGGTGGGCGGGTACGGGTGGTAGTTGGCGATCTTGCCGTCCCGGATCACCAGGTGGTGGCTCAGCACACCGCGGACCGCCTCGGTGAAGCCGCAGCCGATGCCCTCGTCGGGCACGTTGAACTTCTCCCACGTCTTAGTACGCCCAGCGCGGATTTCCGCCAACGCCTTCTCGGCGAAGTGCAGCGCGCACGCCGCCGCGTAGGCCTGGAAGTAGGTACGGGCCCGGTCACGTTCGATCGTGTTGCTGCCGTGCTTGGGGATCTTCCACTCGAATTCAACAGGACCCTTCAGGACGGTCTTGGGGAGGTTGATCTTCACACTGGTACCGGTCGCCTTGACGTAGCCGATGTCGACCAGGCCGGCCAGTGCGGTCGCCCACAACCGGGCCAGCGGGCCGCCGCCGGTATCCAGCGCCAGGTGGTCCTTGCCGTCGAACCAGCGTGGCGACATCACCCAGCTGTACTTGCCACCATCCATGTCCCGCTTCTGCGGATGCGGGTTGGTGTGCTGGTTCCACGGGTGGCGCCGGTCCACCTTGTTGCCCAGCGGATCGGTCTTGACGAACATCTCCTGCTCGGTCCAGTCGTCGTAGTACGAGCTGCCCAACAGGATCCGGATGCCGAGGTTGATGTCCACCAGCGAGTGGGTGACCAGCTTGCCGTCCACGACCACGCCCGGGGTGACGAACATCGCGTTACCCCACTGCTCCATGTCCTTGTAGTTGAAGTTGCACACTTCGGGATCCTGGAAGGAGCCCCAGCAGCCGAGCAGCGTGCGGCGCAGGCCGACCTTCTCGTAACCGGGCAGCGCCTCGTAGAAGAAGTCGAACAGGTCGTCGTGCATGGGCACGACCTTCTTCATGAACTCGACATAACGCATCAGCCGGGTCATGTAGTCCGTCATCAGCTGAATGGTCGCGACGGTACCGACCCCGCCGGGGTACAGCGTGGACGGGTGCACGTGGCGACCCTCCATGAGGCAGAACATCTCTCGCGTCCAGCGGCTGACCTGCAGGGCTTCCCGGTAGAACTCACCGCTGAACGGGTTGAGCGACCGCATGATGTCGGCGATGGTCTTGTACCCGTGCGCATCGGCGTGCGGCGCCGCGGTCCTCTCGGCCTGGGCGAGCACGCTCGGGTTGGTCTCGGCGACCATCTTCTCGCAGAAGTCAACGCCGACCAGGTTCTCCTGGAAGATGTTGTGGTCGAACATGTATTCCGCGGCCTCGCCGAGGTTGACGATCCATTCGCCGAGGTGCGGCGGCTTGACCCCGTAGGCCATGTTCTGCGCGTAGCAGGAACAGGTGGCGTGGTTGTCGCCGCAGATACCGCAGATGCGGCTGGTGATGAAGTGGGCGTCGCGGGGATCCTTGCCCTTCATGAAGATCGAGTAGCCGCGGAAGATGGACGATGTGCTGTGGCACTCGACGACTTCTTTGTTCTCGAAATCAATTTTGGTGTAGATGCCGAGGCTGCCCACGATCCTGGTGATCGGGTCCCAGGCCATTTCGACGAGCTGGCCGGGTTCCCGCTTGGATGTTGACGGCTCAGGAATGATGGTTGTCATCGCAATACTGCTCTCCGCCCCTAGGGCTCTCTGTCTGAAGTGAGAATGAAGCGCGCGCCGCCGCCTACCAGGTGCGGCGGGCTCCAGTGGTGAGTTGGGTGCCCGTGTGGCGCCAGCGCGGTTCCTTGTCGAGGGTGCGCCCCGTGATACCCCTCAGGTTGCGAATCACGGTCCCGTACAGACCCGACGCGGTGCTCGAGAGCTTGCCGCCCGGCGGCTCGTCCATGAACGGCATGAACTTGTCCGGGAAGCCGGGCATCGTGCACCCGATGCAGATGCCGCCGACGTTCGGGCAACCGCCGATGCCGTTGATCCACCCGCGCTTAGGCACGTTGCACTTCACAACCGGGCCCCAACACCCAAGTTTGACAATGCATTTCGGTGACCCGTACTCGGTGGCGAAATCACCCTGCTCGTAGTAGCCGGCGCGGTCACAACCTTCGTGCACGGTCGCCCCGAACAGCCACTTGGGCCGCAGCGCGTCGTCGAGCGGGATCATCGGCGCCTGGCCGGTCGCCATGTAGAGCAGGTAGGTCAGCGTCTCCGACAGATTGTCCGGCTGGATCGGGCAGCCGGGAACGCAGACGATCGGGATGCCGGCCTTGCTCTTCCAGTCCCATCCGAGGTAGTCGGGCACGCCCATCGCCCCGGTGGGATTGCCGGCCATGGCGTGGATGCCGCCGTAGGTGGCGCAGGTCCCGACTGCGACGACCGCGGTGGCCTTGGGCGTCAGCCGGTCAAGCCACTCGCTGGTGGTCATCGGCTGTCCAGTGGCGGGGTTGTTGCCGAACCCGCACCAATAGCCTTCGTCCTTGATCTTCTCGTTGGGAATGGATCCTTCGACGACGAGTACGAACGGCTCCAATTCGCCGCGATCGGCTTTGAAGAACCACTCCAGGAAGTCGTCCGCCCCTCCAGTGGGTCCGCATTCGAAGTCGATCAGGGGCCAGTGGACGGCGACTTTGGGGAGACCGGGAAGCGCGCCGAGCGCGATCTCCTCCACACTGGGCTGGGTGGCGGCAGTCAACGCCACCGAATCGCCGTCACAACTAAGACCCGCATTGATCCATAGAACATGAATCAATGTTTCTTCCGCTTTGACTGCTGCTTCTGTTGGCATGCTGCAGCTTTCCGGGGCCGGGCTGGGCTCCCTACGCTGCCGGAGTCGACCGTCGGCCCACTTGCGCAGCGTTGTTTTTGGGTCTACGCCTGCCATCGAGCGTTGTCAACGGGCCCCCCCTTTTTCGGGCAACTGAACAGATGTTGCATAGCCGTTGGAGTTCGGCCTGTTCTCGTTGCGTAGCAAGGCATTTCGGCGGTAGGGGGCGAAGCCACGAACCCGCGGGCGTGGCTAACATAGATGGTCTATAGATGGGCGATTTTCGGTGTTATGCAAGTCATTTGCAAGAGCAGTCATGCAAATTGTTTGCATGACTTAAGCGTCGGAATCCCCGGCGAACCGTCGTAGCCAACCAAACCAGGCGCCCATGCCTGCTCCGGTGCGCGCGCTGATCGGCAGGATCGTCGCTTCCGCGTTCACTTCGCGGACATGCGCGATGTAGGTGTCTACGTCGACGTCCAGGTGGGGCACCAAGTCAATCTTGTTGAGTAACACCACATCCACCGATCTGAACATCACCGGGTACTTCAGCGGCTTGTCCTCGCCCTCGGTGACGGAGTAGACCATGGCCTTTGCGTGCTCGCCGACGTCGAACTCGGCCGGGCAGACCAGGTTGCCGACGTTTTCGATGATCACCAGGTCCAATCGGGGAAGGTCGAGACCCGGTAGTGCGCGGTTGACCATCGGCGCGTCGAGGTGGCATTCGCCGCCAAAACCGTTGCTGGTGTTGAGCAGCGACACCTGGGCACCGCGGCCGCTGAGCTTGGCCGCATCCAGGTCGGTGGCGATGTCGCCTTCGATCACCCCGATCGCGAACTCTGTGGCGAGTTCATCGAGCGTGGCTTGCAGCACGGTCGTCTTCCCCGACCCGGGGGAGCTCATCAGGTTCAGCGCGCGGATCCCGTTGCTTTCGAACGCCGCCCGGTTGAAATTCGCACGGGCATCGTTCTCGGCGAAGATCTCCTCCAGCACGTCGATGCGCTGTGTGCCGGTCTCATAACCACTGTGATCCCCATGGTCATGGTCATGGTCGTGGGGATGGTGATCGTGCTCGTGGTTGTGCACGGTGCCGTCGTCGTGCCGATGAAATCTACCCATGATGATATCGCTTTCCATCAGTGAGATCGCTTTCCATCGTTAGATAATTCATAGTGAACACCTTTCACGAGACGTCCAACGATGTCACCAGAAATTCGTTGCCGCGTAGCACCTCGACATCGGAGCTGTCGCAGCTGGGACACCAGATCGACCAGGCCGACGTGATCTCAGACTGCCGGCCGCACGACCGGCACTTCACCTCGGCGGTGACGCACTCGAGTTCCAGTTCGGCGTCCGGCATGTTCTCGGAGTCCCGGACGAGTGTCCAGCAGAACGACAGCGATTCCGGCACCACCTGGCGAAGAGCGCCGATCCGGACGCGGACGACGTCGACGTGGCGGCCGTCGGCGTGCGTTTTGACCACGCCGGCGATCGCTTCGCACAGCGACAGCTCATGCATTGCTGGTCACCGGCGTCCGCTGGCAAGGGAGGCCCATGAGCACTTTTCTACACCCGAATCGCGTCTATCCTGAATCTCAGAAGGCGCACTGTGAAGGTTGACGAGTTATTCGCCTCGTTTGAGGCATTGGTCGAGGCGAACCGCCCCGGTCGTGATGACGTCGTGTACCTCGAACGGCGCGGCGATGAATATGGCTGGCGCATCGTGCCCTTAGCTGGCGAGGCCGATGTGAGCGCCCCAGACCAGTCCGCACCCGATGCGTGGATGTCGTTCTCGGCGAGCTGGCCGGGCGATCCGGAACGGCTACGGGCGTTCTTCGATGACCTGCTCGCGGAGCTGGAGTCGATGGCCACTCACGCTGATCGGTGCCGCTGGCCGGTAGAGGAGCCCTGGCCACATTGGCCGCACTCGCACTGAGCGGGCACTGACCGGGGGCCGCAAGTGAACTACCGGATCACCGAGGACGACCGCGCCAGGTTCAAGCGCTGCCGGCGGCAATGGGATTTCGCGTCGCGCCGCGAACTCGAGCCCATCAAAAGCACGGCGACCGTGGATCCCGTGCTGCCCGCCGTGCTCAAGGATGCGCTCGCCGTGTACTACTACCCTGGCACGTGGGATTGGCAACCCGAGGTGAGGCAATCGCTGGTGCACAAGGCATTGGCCAGGGCGGTCACCGAAATCGGGGTAGCCGGCGCGACGGACGCCCTACCCGCTGCCGAGGCGCTGCTCGACGCCTACGACGCATGGGCCAGCACGGTCGACGACTTCGCCCCGGTGAAGATCGGCCACGACGTCCAGGGGCTGGTGCCTGATCCGCGCGACCCTGAACGCGGGTTGATGACCCCGGACGGATCTGCGGTGATCTACACCTGCCGGATCGACCTGCTGGCCGTCGACGCCGCCGACGAGTATTGGGTGGTCCGGCACCAGGTCATCGACGAATGGCAGGAGTTGGATGCGCTGATCGGTGATGAGGCGGCGGTCGCGGCCTGCTGGGCCTGGGAGCAGGAATACCTGGGCATGGAGATCTCGGGCACGATCCACAACCAGGTGCGCCTCACCGGCCCGCTCGATCCGCCCGCCGCCTCAGGCATCGCGGGCGCCGCGAAAGGTGCGTCGAACCGGGTTCGGCAAAGCGAGCCCAGCGGTGGCGGTCGCGCGATTCCGCAGCACC
>JBEKNM010000091.1:0-10940 GCA_049522835.1 Mycobacterium sp. | reverse complement strand
CCTGTGCTGGGATGGATATGGCAACCAATGTGAAGAGGCAATGCACCAAGCTGCGGATGGGCCTCGCCGGCCTCGGTGCTGCCAGCACGCATATCCTGCGGGCGCTCGATGCCTACGACGACATCGTCGTCACGGCGGCCTGCGACGTGCGCGAGGACGCCCTCGCTGCATTCCGCGCCACCCGCTCGGGGTTGACGTACTCGTCGGTGGAGCAGATGGCTGAGTCCGACGAGGTCGATGCCATCTACGTGGCCACGCCCAACTACCTGCACTGCGACCACGTGATGCAGGCGATCGCCAACGGCAAGGACGTGATCGTCGAGAAGCCGATCGCGGTCACCCTGGAGGAGTGCGACCGCATGATCAAGGCCGCCGCCGATGCCGGCGTGCGCGTCCTGGCCGGCCACACGCACAGCTTCGATGCTCCGATCGCCGCGATGGCCAAGCTGATCCACGAGGACGGCCTCATCGGCGACCTGTACATGCTGCACAACTCGTACTACACCGACTGGCTGTATCGGGGCCGGGTGCCCGACGAGCTCGACACGCCTCGCGGTGGCGGCGTCGTCTTTCGCCAGGGACCCCACGGCATCGACGTCATCCGCCAGCTGGCGGGACAGAGGGCGACGCGGGTGCTGGCGCGCACCTCACAGCTCGATGTCCAGCACCCCACCCACGGCAGTTACACCGCGATGATCGAGTTCGGCCCCAACGTCGTCGCCACGATCACCTTCTCCGGGTACGCCTACTTCGACTCGGCGGAGCTGACCTGGGGCCGCGGCGAGCTCGGCGCCCCGCGACCGCTCGGCACCAATAGCGACAACCGCCGCCGGATCCTCGGCTTCAAGACGGTCGAGGAGGAGACGGCCTACAAGAACTCGGTGCGCTTCACCGGCCCCGAGGCCGAGAACTGGCTGGCCGTGCTGGACTGCGACGAGGAGATCCGCACCCACCCGTTCTACGGGTTGACGATCGTCAGCGGCAGCAAGGGTGACCTGCGCCAGTCCGAGCACGGTCTGTACTTCTACGGCGACAACGGCCGGCAGGAGATCCCTGTGGCGAAGGCGGCGTTGGAGCGCGAGGCCGAGCTCGACGTCCTCTACAAAGCCTGGCGCGACGACGTCCCGCTGCCGGGCCACGACGCCGTCTGGGCGCGCGACACGCTGGAGATCTGCTTGGCGATCATCGAGTCCTCGGACACCGGCCAAGCGGTCGACCTTCACTAACTGTTTTTCGCAACGAGCACGGCACATCCGGGGTACCGGGGGACGGACAAGGAGGAAAGGCATGCTGACGCAGGAGCAGAACGAGCGGCTGACGCGGGTCGGGGCTGGCACCCCGATGGGTGAGCTGATGCGCCGCTACTGGCACCCGATCGCCGCGGTCGGCGAGATGGGTAAGTTCCCGATCCGGCGCCGGATCCTGGGCGAGGATCTGGTCGTGTACCGCGACCCGGATGGTACCTACGGCGCGCTGGACCCCGTCTGCCCGCACCGCGGCGCCACCCTCGACCTGGCCTTGATCGAGTGCGGGGGCATCCGCTGCGCGTACCACGGCTGGAAGTTTGACGAGACCGGTCAGTGTGTCGACCAGCCGGCCGAGCCGCCGACCAGCCAGTTCAAGAACAAGGTGCGCACCACCGCGTACCCGGTGCAGGAGATGGGCGGCCTGGTGTGGGTGTACATGGGCCCGCAGCCGGCGCCGTTGCTGCCTCGCTACGACCTGTTCGTGTGGGACAACTGCCTGCGTGACGTCGGCGTCGTGACCCTGCCGTGCAACTTCTTGCACATTATGGAGAACTCGGTCGACCCGCACCACGTCGAGTTCCTGCACGGCCGGTTCTACGACTATGTCCTCGGCCGGACGCCGACGTTCTTCACCCAACGCGCCATCAAGATCGGCTTCGACACCTTCGAGTGGGGCATCATCAAGCGCCGTCTGGTCGAGGGCCAGACCGAGGAGAGCGACAGCTGGAAGATCGGCCACCCGCTGGTGTTCCCGAACATGTTGCGGGTCGGAGGCGGCGGCTACTACCAGTTCCAGATCCGGGTGCCCGAGGACGACGTCACTACCAAGCTCTACTACTACACGGTCTACAAGCCATTGACCGAGGTGCAGGCGCCGCCGCAGGACGAGGTCCCGCTGTACGACATCCCGCTGTACGACGAGCAGGGAGATTTCCACGTCGACATCGTCGAGGTCCAGGACATGGCCATATGGGTGGTGCAGGGCCCGATCATGGACCGCACAAAGGAGAAGATCGGCAAGTCCGACGTCGGCCTGGCGCACCTACGGCGGCTCTACGTGAGCGAGATGGCCAAGGTCGAGGCAGGTCTCGACCCGGTGTGCGTGATCCGGGACCCGGCCAAGGACGTGGAAATCCAGCTCCCCCAGGAGCGCCACACCTACGGCTCGGGGTTCGGCTTCGTCCAGACCCTGCTCGACGGCGGCCTGGTCAAGTACAGCCCGATCCTCGACGAGGTGGTCGAGCTGTACGCCGCGGCGGGCAGCCTGGAGTCCGAATCGTCGCCGGCGGACACCGTGCGGGCATCGGCCCTCGTGGACGAGAGAGGATACTGATGGGTGAGGTGCTGGCCGGCGGAGTGACGCACTACCCGGCGCTCATGGGCACCGACGAGTCGATGAGCTGGGTCCTGCGCTGGACGCTCGAGGACCCCGACATCCCCGAGTCGGCCAAGGACCCAGCCGGCTGGCCGGAGGCGATGCGGGCCGAGTGGGGGGACGACTTCGGCAAGGCCGCGGCCGCCGCGCACCGCGAGCGGCAGCTCGGTGGCTTCCGCAAGGTGCGCGCCGCTCTCGACGAGTTCAACCCCGACGTCATCATCATCTGGGGCGACGACCAGTACGAGAACTTCCACGAGGACGTCATCCCGCCGTTCGCCGTGTTCGCCTACGACGACCTCATCGCCCACCCGTGGCAGCACGTCAAGTTCGCCAACGTGTGGGGCGAGCCGGCCGGGACGGAGCGCAAAGTCGCCGGTCACCGGGAGGCGGGCATCTACCTGGCCGGGAAGCTGATCGAGGACAACTTCGACCTGGCCTACGCATACAAGCCGCTGCACCACGACAGCCTGCCGCACTCGTTCCTGAACGCGATCATGCTGCTCGACTACGACCGTGCCGGCTTCCCGTACCCAGTGCTGCCGATGGCGATCAACTGCTACGGGCGCCGCGTCATCTCCTTCCAAGGTGGCCGCAGCCGCTTCGCGGAGCGGTCAAACCCGGTCGACCCGCCCGGACCCAACCCGTCGCGGTGCTTCGACTTCGGTGCCGCGGTCGCCCGGGCCGCGCTGCAGTCGCCGTGGCGGGTCGCACTGCTGGCCTCGTCGAGCTGGTCGCACGCCTTCTTGACTGACCACACCTGGCGGCTGTGGCCGGACGTTGTCGCCGATCGCCGGCTGTACGACGCACTCGTGGCCGGCGACTTCGCCCCCTGGCGCGCGGTCACGACGGCGCAGCTCGAGGAGGCGGGGCAGCAGGAGCTCCTGAACTGGTTCTGCCTCGCAGGCGCGGCATCCCAGCTCGGCGTGACGCCGAAGTGGTCAACGTTCGTCGAGACGCACGTGTTCAACTCGAACAAGGTGTTCGCGATCTACCCGCCTGTCGCGCGTTCGTGAGCGCCGGGGGATCAGTGCGGGGAACCGTGACGGCTATGCAGACACGTAGGAAGGCTGGAGGATCGTGATGAGCACGATTTGGACAAATCTCGTCGGGCGCGGTGTCAAGGAGACGTTCATCGATGCCGGCGGACTGCGGACGCGCATGCTCGAGGCCGGTTCGGGCTACCCGCTAGTGCTGCTACACGGCACGGGTGGTCATGCCGAGGCCTACACGCGCAACATCGGCCCCCTGTCGGAGCACTTCCGCGTGGTGGCGCTCGACATGGCCGGCCACGGGTACACGGACAAGCCCGACGTCACCTACACCCTCGACGTCTTCGCCGACCACGTGATCGCTGTGCTGGACGCGATCGGTGAGGACAAGGTGTTCTTGTCGGGTGAGTCGCTGGGCGGCGGCGTGTCCTGCTGGACCGCCCTGAAGTACCCAGACCGGGTGTCGGCGCTGGCGCTCAACACAGGGATCCTAGCGCGCCCCGACGCCCCTGGGCTTAAGCAGCTCGACGACATCGAGGCACGGACGCGACGCCTCGCGCAGGAGTTCTCCCGCGAGACGATCCGCCGCCGGCTGGAGTGGCTGGTGCTCGATCCTGCGTCGATAACCGACGAGCTGGTCGACATCCGATACAAGATCTACTCGCAGCCCGGCATGGTCGACCACATGGTGGACTTGATGTGCACGGTGCTGAAGCAGAACCGTGCCTCGGTGGGCGACGTCGACTACTACAGCTACAGTCTCGACGCGCTGAAGTGCCCGGTGCTGCTGGTCTGGACCGACCACAACCCGGGCAAGAGCTTCGAAGCGGTGCAGTACGCCATCGACGCGATCCCGCAGAAGGAGTTCCACCTCCTCAACGGTGCTGCCCACTGGCCGCAGTGGGAGAAGCCCGACGAGGTGAACTCGCTGATGATCGACTTCCTCAACCGGGTCGCACTGTGAACGGCCGGGACTCCGAGCCGCTGATCCTGCTGATGCGGCACTACGACCGCACCAGCGCGCTCGAGGACGGGCGCGTGCTGATCGGCGGTCGGCCGGCCCGCTTCGAGGTGCCGGCGAACCCGGTCGACACGTTCAAGCGGGTCGACCAGGATCCGACCGTGGTCGCGGGGGAGATGTCGTTCGGCTTCCACACGGCGGTCGTCAGCCAGGGGGCAGGCAAGTTCGTCGGCGTGCCCGTCTACCTCTCGCGGTCGTTCCGGCACGGCAACGTGTTCGTTCGCAAGGACTCACCGCTGGAGGACTTCTCGCAGCTGGCCGGTTTGCGGATCGGCCTCGAGGAGTACGCGCAGACGCTGACGGTGTGGATCCGCGGGCTGTTCGCCGAAGCCGGCGTCACGCCCGAGAGCATCCACTGGTTCACCGCCCGCAACCCCGTCGTCGCCCCTGAGGTGGAGGCGCGGCTGCGCAACAGCCTGGACCTCACCAGGGTGGAGGACGGCTCGACGTGGAGGATGCTCGCCGACGGCGAACTGGACGTCGTGCTCGGGCGCCCGCCTGACGTCCGCGACGTGTACGACGGCCCGTTCCGCCGGCTGCTGCCCAACCACTGGGAGGCCCAGCGGCAGTACTACCGCGATACCGGCATCTTCCCGATCATGCACATCCTCGTGGTGCGCCGTGACGCCTACGAGGCGAACCCGGCCATCGTAACCGACCTCTACGAGGCCTTCGCCGAGTCCAAGCGCCTGGCCATCGAAGATCTGCGCGTCAACCTCAATACGTTGACCGTGGCGTTGCCGATGCTCGAGGCGCACGTGGAGGAATCCGACGCGCTGTTCGGGCCCGACTGGTGGCCTTACGGCATCAAGTCCAACGAGGCGACCTTGTCGAAGTTCCTCGAGTACACCCTGCAGCAGGGCCTGATCACCTCCAAGCTGGAGGTCGAGCAGCTGTTCAGCCCGGAGACGCTCGGGACCTGAGCAGCTGCGGGCGCTCTGAACGCACGAACGAGGAAAGAAGAGAAAACGAGCAAAGAAGAGATGGTGAACGAACCCAGCCCTGCACCGGCCGGTGCCGTCGCGCACGTGCCCCTCGCCGGCCGGGTGAACGCGACCACACCGGTGGCGCGAGCGGGATCGGGTGCGCCACAGGCCTGATGGCCGCCCGCGACGGGGGTCCGCGTGGTGGCACTCGACATCCAACGCAATTGGAGGCATTTATGGGTGATCAGTATCAGTTTGGCTCCAGAGAATACTGTCTCGACCCGTACCCGTTCTTCGAAGAGACACAGTCTGGTTCGGGCGTCTACAAACTTCCGGGCCGAAACGACTACCTTCTTACACGTTACGAGGACGTCGTCAGTGCAGCAAAATGCCCGCAAGTGTTCTCCAATTACATGCCTGCATCTGATGGGATAAACGTCGACGGGAAACACTTTCCCTACATCCGCACCGTGCCTAAATATGACGCTCCCGAACATGGTCCAATTCGGGCGTTGGCGATGCAGGCTTTCACACCTAGTCGCATTGCTTCATATGAAACGCTTATTCGGGACCATATTGAAAGGCTAATTACCGGCTTTGAGAGTGCTGGAGTCGTGGAGTTTGTGGCGGACTTCGCGCTGCCACTCCCGATGATCATAATTTCTCAGCTTTTGGGATTCCCGCTTGATGGGATTAAGAAGTACAAGCAGTGGACGGGCGCACTGGCATTTCTCCAAAGTGGCTATGACGATCTCGACGCCAAGGAACACCTAGACGAACTTGGTCACACCTACGGTGAGGCGTTCACCTTTCTGAGCGATCAGATATCGGACCGTCGGGAAAATCCGAGCGAGGACGCGCTGAGCCTTATTGTGAACCCACCATCCGACTCCGACGTTCCTCGTCTGAACCAGGTGGAGTTGGTGGGAGTTGCTGCGTCGCTCCTCACAGCCGGCAACGAGACGACCACACTGATGCTCGAGAACCTGATGTATCGCCTAGCGACGAACGTGCAAGAACGGGTACGCCTCATCGCCGATCGATCAGGCGTTCGGAATCTCGTTGAGGAATGCCTTAGGATGGACTCGCCCCTCCAATTTTTGCCCCGAACTTGCACTGTGGATCACAAGGTCGCCGGGGTGACGATCCCGGCCGGCGCAAAGGTGCTTCTGATGTGGGGTGCCGCGAATCGAGATAGCCAGAAGTTTGAGGCGCCGTCCGAGTTCAACCCCCGGCGCGGATCCCTCAATAGGCAGGTCGCGTTTGGTCATGGCGCGCATTTCTGTCTTGGCGCACCGCTTGCCCGTCTCGAAGGTCGACTGACAGTGGAAGCAGTACTCACGCGACTTTGGAACCCTCGACTCGATGGACCCGATGCCGCGCGTCGTGCTGTTTCAGCAGTAGGTTGCGGATTCAAAGAATTGCACCTGAAGTTTGACCCGTCGCAACCGGCAGCCGTATGAGCCGATTGGCCTAGACGCGTTCGCCAACGGTCGGGGCCGCATGTTGGCATTCGCGGCCTCGCTCGTCGTCGCTGCCGCCATGCTTTACGCCCAACACGCTTGTGAGGGTGCCAGCCCGCACACGCGGCGAACCCGAAGGATGCCAGGCCTCAAAATCGGAAACATTCAAGTATTAGCAGCCGAAAGGGAAATGCGATGGAAGATGTTTCGTTCGCCGGCCGGGTGGCGATTGTTACGGGGGGAGGGCGAGGGCTGGGCCGGGAGTTCGCAATGCTCCTTGCCGCCAGGGGGGCCTCGGTTGTCGTCAATGACATCGGAGTTTCTGCGGACAGTGACCGGTACGCCAACAGCCTTGTCGATTCAGGCTCGATCGCCGATCCGGCCCAGTCGGTTGTCGATGAGATCGTGGCTGCCGGAGGGTCGGCAATTGCGAACCGAGCCGACGTCACGAATCCGGCTAAGGTTACGGAAATGGTGGAAGAAGCTGTCGCCGAGTGGGGCCGGATCGACATTGTCATCAATAATGCCGGAATCGTTGTGCTGGTTCCCTTCCGCGATCTTACTCCTGAGACGTTTTCGAAGGTCTTCGAGGTTCATGTGATCGGGTCGTTCAACGTGGCACGCGCCGCGTGGGGCCACATGCTGAACCAGGGGTACGGGCGAATTCTTAATGTTTGCTCAACCAACGGCGTCGTTTTCGGTATCCCCGAAATGGCGGCCTACGATACGGCGAAGTCCGCATTGGCTGGCTTGACGCGGAACATGGCCGTAGAGGCAACCGGCACGGGAATCAACGTCAACGGCCTGCTGCCCGGCGGGCGCACGAGAGGTCAAGTCTCAACTAAGGTCGTGAAGCCGCCGATCGACCTCAGCGCATCGCTGGTCTCACCCGGTGCGTGCTGGCTGGTCCACGAGGACTGCGCCGAATCAGGGTCCTTCTTCACGTGCAGCTCCGCGCGCATGGGGACGGCATTCGTAGGCATCGGCGAGGGGTATCAGACAACGCCGGACGACTTCACGCTCGAAACAATTCGGGAACACTGGACCGCGATTTCATCGACCGCGCCGTCCATAGTGCCGAGGGTCATAGCTGAATACCAGGAGTTTCGGACGCGGTCCTTCAACCGCGTCCAGGAACAGAAAGTTTGAGGCACCGGCCCGTACGAGGAAGCATCTGTATCCTCGTCCCGCCCTGCGCACGAAAATGCGAATGGAGCGGAACCATCCTGCGAAACTAGGAGGTCCAATGGACAGCAGTGAGGTCGACCTGTCGGAGTTGATGCCGCTGGTCGAGAAGGAGCGGATCCGCGAGCTGTTTGCCCGCTGGAGTCGTGCCGCCGACCGGGCTGACGACGGTGGCATTGCGGACTGCTACCTCGAGGAGTCAGTGGATAGTCATGGCCAGTTTTTAGGAACTGGCAAGGAGTTTGCGGAGCGGCCTCTTCGTCATTCGAATGCAAATATCGCCACAACCCACGTCCTAGGGCAGTCGGTCATAGACCTAGACGGAGATCAAGCGCATTGCGAGACGTATTTCCTGTGCCCGGAGGTAAAGGAGATCGACGGTGACCTCGTCTATGTTCAGGTCATGGGCCGTTACCTAGACGTGGTCAGAAAGGTCAGTGGTCGATGGCTAATCGAATCTAGGCGGGTAGTCCTTGACTGGGCCTCCGAGGAGCCGGCCAAATCATGGAGGTCACTCAATGATTTTCCCCGTTCCAAGCGCTGGCCCGACGACGAGGTATACAGCAAGCAGTCGCATGAATGGCCGGAGTACAGACGCTGGGTGAGAGACTGATCGACCAATTGTCGGCGCGCGCCCCTACCCCCGCCGTCCGTGGTCGTCCGTGCTCCGCTGCGCGGCGCGTCAGCCGTGGCTAGCCACCTCGCCAGCCGCTGTGCCCCGGCGGCCTTGAACGCGGGCTGGGACGGCCGACGGGAGAAGCGTCCAGGTCAGCAGCAGGTTCAGCGGCGCCGCGCCCTCGCTTGCGGGGCGGGGCTGTTGCTCTCGGACGGGTTGAGGGTGGTCCCGGGCGGTACGATCTCGTCGATCTGGTCCAGCACGTCGTCACTGAGCACAGTGCTGGCGACGCGCAGCGCCGTCTCCCAGAGCGCGCTGAATAGCATGTATTAGGAATTGCCGCAATGGACGCTAAGAGGAGCACGCGCTGCGGCTCCGCCCCGGCACCCGCGGTCTCCTGGGGCTCTGGTCTCTTCAAGAGCAGTCGATGGGCACTGGTCAGCTGACCGTCATCGCATCCATAAGGTCGCCGACATTCGGCTGCGCGGCGAGGTCGGTCACCGCGCGTTCGACTCGGCGCGCCTGAGCTTCTCCGACGACTGGTATCGCGAGTGCCATGAACTTCTCTACCTCATCGTCGTAGCTCATGGGATTGCGCGGATGGCCCCGCGAGTACTCGACGCGCGCGGTGTAGACCTGCCCCGAGCGCAAGGTGATCGTGCTGGCTCCCCCGACGGCAGTCGGGTCAAGCTCGGGATCCGGTTCGATTGACACGCGTTCCATAAGCGCCCGGATCTCCGGATTCTCCATGCTCGTGCGGAGGTACTGGGCAGGCCCGAGCGCCCGGTCCACGATCATGGCCGCGGTCACGTAGTACGCGCTGTGATCAGCGAGCTCCTTCGTATGCGGATCCATCTTCTCAGGGCCGCCGCAGTGCGTCACGGTCCGCGTGGTCGCCAGCAGGTCGACACGCTCGACATCCTCCGGGCGGATGTCGTGCTTGGTGATCAGGTCCCACGTCGCGTTCAGATGGCCTTGCTGCGTTCCCTCGGCGGTAAAGGTCTTGATGAACGCGTTGGAGACCACCCAGCCGATCGTGCCGGGATCGACGTCCAGGTTCTCAAGGTCGTACTCGCCCTGCATGATGACGTCTTTCCACCCGTTGTTGCCCTCGATCACACGGCGGGTCCCGGTGAAGCCCCGGCCCGCCTGATACGCGGCGAGGATCCCCTGCTGGGCGATACGGGGAAAGCGAATGCTCTTCGTCATCCCGTATTCCTCGCCTTCCGAGTCGAGGATTCCCAGCGGAAAGCCGTGCGTACCGGAAATAGCCACCGCCTGCTCCAGCTGGTCTTCCCGCAGGCCGAGCAGCCTGCCGGCGATCAGCGGGGTGACGAGCGGGCCCTTGGCCTCCATCGTCCAGCCCTTCCAGGCCAGGGGCACCATCTCGTAGTGCGACAATCCCCCGTACAGCTGATAAGCGAGGACGATCGCCTCGAGGACCCCCGGACCGGAAATCCCCTGGCGCTCCGCCAGCGCCAGAACCATCGCCACCGCATCACTGGGATGCGCCCCGGCAGAACCCCCGCGCGGCGCGAGCACGATGTAGGCATCGCTGGCATCGAGGTAGCGCACGAGCGTCCCGTTGACAATGACCGCATTCAAGACGTTCGTGCGCAGGCCGCTTCCGAAGAGCGTGGCCTCGGGGTTACCCCCGCCGAAGTCCTCAATCGACTCCTCCAGGATCGTCGCCGCATCGCAGCCGAGAGCGCCCAGCGCGCACCCAAGCGAGTCGAGCAAGACAAGCTGAGCGCTCTTCACCACTTCCGGAGGCGCCGTCTTCAAACTAAAGCCGTGGGTAAACGCAGCGAGCTGGCCAGCGATCGTGGTTGGTTCGGACCCACCGTGCATTCTTTCCTCCTCGGGAAAGGCCGCCATCCAGGCGGAGATCACTCACACTCAGTACCGGCCGCTTGTCGCGGCGTACGTCGGGCACTGCACGAGACCCAGAACCCAGGGGCGCCGGTCGGTTATGTCCATTCGACGTTGAGCTGCTGTGGCTTCCGCATGTTCGCGCTCGGCTCGTAGACCAGCCCGGGATCGGCGGCAAGACGCAGCTTCGGCAGCCGGGCCGCCAGCGACTCGATCTCGATCTCGGCCACCAGCAGCGCGAAC
>JBEKNM010000090.1:0-10974 GCA_049522835.1 Mycobacterium sp. | reverse complement strand
GGCGCCAGCACCGCCACCGGCGATTCTCCGTTGCGCCCGTACAGTGCCTGCAACAGGTCAGCTTGCTCGGTCTTGGTGGGAAGGCCGGTCGAGGGCCCGCCTCGCTGCACGTCGATCACAAGCAACGGCAGTTCGGTCATCACACCCAGTCCAAGCGCTTCGGACTTCAGCGAGATGCCCGGTCCGGATGTGCTGGTGACTCCCAGCGCACCACCGTAAGCGGCGCCCAGCGCAGCACAGATGCCGCCGATCTCGTCTTCCGCCTGGAAGGTGATCACGTTGAAGTTCTTGTGCTTGGACAGCTCGTGCAGGATGTCTGACGCCGGGGTAATCGGATAGCTTCCGAGCACCACCTGGATGCCGGCCAGCTGGCCGGCCGCGACGATGCCGTAGGCCAGCGCGGTGTTGCCCGAGATCTGCCGGTACTCGCCGGTCGGCAAGGTCGCCCGCGAGACCTCGTAAGTGGTGCCGAAAGCTTCGGTGGTTTCGCCGTAGTTCCAGCCCGCCTTGAGGGCGAACACGTTGGCCTCCGCGACGTCGGGCTTGCGGGCGAACTTCTCCCTGATGAATTTCTCGCTGGTCTGGATCGGTCGCCCGTACATCCACGACAAAAGACCCAGAGCGAACATGTTTTTGGCGCGCTGGCCGTCTTTTTTGGACGCGCTGATCGACTCGACGGCTCCGAGCGTCAGCGTGGTCATCGCGACGGAGTGCACCACGTAGTCGTCTAACTCGTCTGACTCCAGCGGGTTCGTTATGTATCCCACCTTGGTCAGGTTGCGTTTGGTGAACTCGTCGGAGTTCGCGATCACCATCCCACCGCGCGGCAGGTCGCCGATATTGGCCTTGAGGGCTGCCGGGTTCATCGCGACCAGCACGTCGGGCCGGTCACCGGCGGTCAAGATGTCGTAATCGGCGATTTGAATCTGAAAGGACGAAACGCCGGGCAGCGTGCCTGCAGGAGCCCGGATTTCGGCGGGGTAGTTCGGCTGGGTCGCCAGATCGTTGCCGAAAAGCGCTGCGTCAGTTGTGAACCGGTCGCCGGTCAGCTGCATACCGTCGCCGGAGTCGCCGGCGAATCGGATGACCACTTGTTCCAGCCGCTGCCGGGCCGATCCGGTATGCGAGGATCCATTGTGAGAATCTGACCCGGCTCCGCCGCCGTTCGGATCCACGTCTCCGCCTTCCATTTGGCCTTTCAACTGGCCCCGACAGGCACTCCGCTGGAGCTTATAGGGCACGAGCCATCGGAGTGACTCCCACGCCATCACGCTTGTGTGTCACTGGCAGTACCCAATTATGGCACTGCTTGGTGCTGCGCATGGGCGTCTCGGACCCTTAATATGCAGCGGATTTGAGGCTAAAGCCCAAGTCAGCAAGGTGGCGACAGTGTTAACACCAAGAAACTGTGGTTTTGGTCACGTCCGTCACAAGCATACCGCTCGGCCGTGACGCCCCGAACCGCTAGGCGCTCTTGTCGCGGCGTTCACTTCGCGACGGCTTGCGCGGCACGATCGTCGGCAAGACGTTGTCCTGCACGGTTTCCTTGGTCACCACCACTTTGGCGACGTCGTCGCGGCTCGGGATGTCATACATCACGGGCAGCAGGACTTCTTCCATGATGGCCCGCAAGCCGCGGGCGCCAGTGCCGCGGTGGATCGCTTGATCGGCGATCGCTTCCAGCGCGTCGTCGGTGAACTCCAGCTCCACGCCGTCCATCTCGAAGAGCCGGGTGTACTGCTTGACCAGAGCGTTCTTCGGCTCGGACAGGATCTTGACCAACGAGTCCATATCCAGGTTGGTGACCGAGGCAACCACGGGGAGCCGCCCGATGAATTCCGGGATCAAGCCGAACTTGATCAGGTCCTCAGGCATTACGTCGGCGAACTGGTCGCTGGTGTCGATCTCGGCTTTGGAGTGCACCTCCGCACCGAAGCCCAGCCCACGCTTGCCGACCCGCTCGTGGATGATCTTCTCCAACCCGGCGAACGCACCCGCGACGATGAACAGCACGTTGGTGGTGTCGATCTGGATGAACTCTTGGTGCGGGTGCTTGCGGCCGCCCTGCGGGGGAACCGATGCCTGGGTGCCCTCCAGAATTTTCAGCAGGGCCTGCTGAACGCCTTCACCGGAGACGTCGCGAGTTATCGATGGGTTCTCGCTCTTGCGGGCGATCTTGTCGACCTCGTCGATGTAGATGATGCCGGTCTCGGCGCGCTTGACGTCATAGTCGGCGGCCTGGATGAGTTTGAGCAAGATGTTCTCGACGTCCTCACCGACGTAGCCGGCCTCCGTCAGCGCAGTCGCGTCGGCGATGGCGAACGGCACATTGAGCATCTTGGCCAGCGTCTGGGCCAGGTAGGTCTTGCCACAACCGGTGGGTCCGAGCATCAAGATGTTGGACTTGGTCAGCTCAACCGGCTCGTACCGGGAGTCACGGCCCTTCTCGCCGGCCTGGATCCGCTTGTAGTGGTTGTAGACCGCGACGGCCAGTGTCCGCTTGGCCGTGTCCTGCCCGATGACATAGCCCTCGAGGAACTCCCGGATTTCCACCGGCTTAGGCAGCTCGTCAAGCTTGACGTCGTCGGCGTCAGCCAGTTCCTCTTCGATGATCTCGTTGCAGAGGTCGATGCATTCATCGCAGATGTACACACCGGGACCAGCAATGAGTTTCTTGACCTGCTTCTGGCTCTTCCCGCAGAACGAGCACTTCAGCAGATCACCGCCATCTCCGATGCGCGCCATGGTGCTTCAGTGCCTACTTCCTGTTTGCTGTTTGCCTTGCCGTGCCGCATGTATTCCCCGACGCTACCCGCTTGTTCGGGCCCGACGCGACCGTTAGCGCCGAATCGCGTCCTTGATATTCCCGGGTATACCTGAGTATTCAGGGTTATTCATGCCGTTGCGTTTGGAAGAACATATAGCCCGACGGCGCCGGTCACTCGCCCAGACGCGCATTCTGCGCCTTGGCGTGTCGCAGTCGTTACCGAACAGAGGCACTCGAACCACTGGGCTCGAGCCCCAGACAAGCCTCGAAAAACACGGAAAGCATGCCGACATCGCGCTGTCTCCCCGCGTAATCACCCTACAGTGGCGGAGTGGGATTGGCGCTGCCCGGCGAATCCGTGCTGATCAGCGATGGTGGCCTGGCCACCGAGCTAGAAGCGCGCGGTCACGACCTATCCGACCCGTTGTGGTCGGCGAGGCTGCTCGCGGACGCCCCACAGGAGATCGTCGCGGCGCACGCCGCGTTCTTTCGCGCCGGTGCCACGATCGCGACGGCCACCAGCTACCAGGCGTCTTTCGAAGGCTTTGCGGCGCACGGGATCGACCGAGACGATGCCATCGGGCTGCTGCGGCGCAGCGTCGAACTCGCCAAGGCGGCGCGGGATGAGGCCGGCGCGACTACCGCCTGCGTCGCCGCGTCGGTCGGCCCGTACGGTGCGGCACTGGCCGACGGGTCCGAGTATCGCGGACGCTACGGCCTGTCCGTCGCGGCGTTGACCCGGTGGCATCGCCCGCGGCTAGAGATCCTGGCCGAGGCCGGCCCGGACGTGCTCGCCCTGGAAACCGTGCCCGATGTCGACGAGGCCGAAGCACTCGTCAACCTGGTGCGGTCGGTCGGCGTGCCGGCCTGGCTGAGCTACACCATCGACGGAAACCGCACCCGCGCCGGACAACCGCTGCGCGACGCGTTCGCGGTGGCCGCAGGCGTGCCCGAGATTGTCGCGGTCGGCGTCAACTGCTGTGCACCCGACGACGTGCTGACGGCAATCGGCATCGCGGATATCGGCAAGCCGGTAATCGTCTACCCGAACAGCGGTGAGCGGTGGGATCCGGGGCGCCGCGCCTGGACCGGTCCGTCGCGGTTTACTGAACTTTGCGGGCAACTCACGCGCCAGTGGGTTGCCGCCGGGGCCCGCATCGTCGGCGGATGCTGCCGGGTGCGGCCTGCTGACATCGAGGTCATCGCTGAAGTGGCCAAGGTTCTTACGCCGAGCGCGTAACCACCACGAAGAATCGGTTGGGGCAGAAAACTCGCAGTGAGTTCGCGTTCGGCAAAACCTCAGGCGTTCTGCGCGGAGAGCTTCCGGTACTCCAGAACGGTGTCGATGATCCCGTATTCCTTGGCGCCTTCGGCGGTCAGGATCTTGTCCCGGTCGGTGTCCTTGCGGACCACCGCGGCGTCCTTGCCGGTGTGGCGGGCCAGGGTGGTCTCCATCAGCGTGCGCATCCGTTCGATCTCAGCGGCCTGGATCTCCAGGTCGGAGAACTGGCCCTGGATCACGCCGGACAGCGACGGCTGATGGATCAGAATGCGCGCATTCGGCAGCGCCATCCGCTTGCCTGGCGTCCCGGCAGCCAGCAGCACCGCCGCCGCCGAGGCGGCCTGACCCAGACACACCGTCTGGATGTCGGCCCGCACGTACTGCATCGTGTCGTAGATCGCCATCAGCGAGGTGAACCCGCCACCGGGCGAGTTGATGTACATGGTGATGTCGCGGTCAGGATCCAGCGACTCCAGCACCAGCAGTTGCGCCATGATGTCGTTCGCCGACGCGTCGTCGACCTGGACGCCGAGGAAGATGATGCGTTCCTCGAACAGCTTGTTGTAGGGGTTGGACTCTTTGATACCGAAGCTGGAGTGCTCGATGAACGACGGCAGGATGTACCGCGCCTGAGGTTGGGTTTGAGGGTTCATCGGGCTTCTCCGTTGGTGATGTGGGCGGCGCGGGTGATGATGTGGTCGACGAAGCCGTATTCCAGGGCTTCCGGGGCGGTGAACCAGCGGTCGCGATCGGAATCCGCCTCGATGCGTTCAATCGGCTGGCCGGTGAACTCGGCGTTGAGCCGGAACATTTCTTTTTTGATGACGGCGAACTGCTCGGCCTGGATGGCGATATCGGCCGCGCTGCCGGTCACCCCGCCCAGCGGCTGGTGCATCAGGATGCGGGCGTGCGGCAGGGCGTAGCGCTTGCCCTTGGTACCCGCCGCCAAGAGGAACTCGCCCATCGAGGCGGCCATGCCCATCGCGTAGGTAGCGACGTCGCAGGGCGCCAGGACCATGGTGTCGTAGATCGCCATGCCGGCACTGATCGATCCACCCGGGGAGTTGATGTAGAGGTTGATGTCCTTGGTGGCGTCTTCGGCGGCGAGCAGCAGAATCTGCGCACACAGCCGATTGGCGATGTCGTCGTTCACCTCTGAACCCAGGAAGATGATGCGCTCAGAGAGCAAGCGCTCATAGACCGAGTCCGTGAGGTTAAGACCCTGCGAGTTGGAACGCATGTCAGACACGACTGGGTTACCTGCTTTCTCGAGTTCTGTAATCACCGACACTAGCCAACCGAGCCCGCTGTTTGACGGTCGCGCACCCCTGAGACAGGCGCTTTCGCTCACAGCGTCATGAGCTCGTCATCTCGCAGCTTCGTCGGAGGCCTCCCGCGCGACATCCGCACTGGACTCATCGGCCTCGTCGGCGTCATGGGTGTCACCAGAATCTTCGGCTTCCTCTTCGGGTCCAGCTGCATCTTCGGTTGCATCTTCTGTCTCTAAGCCGGCCTGCCCACGTTTGCCGAAGAACTCACTGGTGTCGATCGTGTTTCCGTCGGTGTCGGTGACCGTCGCTGCGTCGACCACCGCGGCTATGGCCCGCCCGCGCCGCACGTCGGCGAACAACGAAGGCAGCTGATTGTTCTCTTGCATGTAGGCAAACAACTGCTGCGGCTCGATGCCATATTGCCGCGATGTCGCCAGCAGTCGTTCGGTCAGGTCATCCTGGCCCACCTGGACCTGCAGGTCATCGGCCAGCGCATCCAGTAACAGCTGCGTTTTGACGTCCTTCTCGGTGGCGCTGCGCGTCTCGGCCTCGAACTGCTCACGCGACGAGCCCTGCCCGGCGAGCACCTCGTCGAACTTGGCTTCGTCGTGGTTGAGTCCGCTCAGCGCACCGTGCACGGCGCTGTCGAACTGGGCTTGGACGATGCCCTCCGGCACCGGCACGTCGACCTGGGCGAGCAGAGCGTCCATCGTGGCGTTGCGAATCTGCTCCGCCTGCTGCGCGCTCTTGACCTGGCGCACTTGGTCGCGAAGGCTGGCCCGCAGCTCGTCAATGGTGTCGAACTCACTGGCCAATTGTGCGAACTCGTCGTCGGGCTCCGGCAATTCGCGTTCCTTGATCGACCGGACGGTGACCGTGACCTGCGCGTCTTTGCCCGCATATTCGCCGGTCGCCAACCTCGCGGTGAATTCCCGGGACTCATCAACAGACGAACCAGCGAGCGCATCGTCGAGACCTTCGATGAGCCGGCCGGAGCCGACCTCATGGGACAGCCCCTCGGCAGCGGCGTTGGGCACGTCCTCGCCGTCGACGGTGGCCGACAAGTCGATGGAAACGAAATCACCGTCGGCAACCGGCCGATCCACCCCGGTCAGGGTGCCAAACCGGGCACGCAATGACCGCAGTTCGGCCTCGACGTCGTCGTCGGTGACCTCGATCGGATCCACCTGGACCGTCAGCGTGCTCAGGTCTGGAAGGGTGACCTTGGGGCGTATGTCGACCTCGGCGGTGAAGGCCAGCTCCTGGCCGTACTCCTTTTTGGTCACCTCGATATCTGGCTGGCCGATCGGTTGGACTTCGGACTCCGCGACCGCCTGTCCGTACCGGGCGGGCAGCGCCTCGTTGACCACCTGGTCGAGCAGCGCCTCGCGGCCGAAACGGGCCTCCAGCAACTTTACGGGCGCCTTACCGGGCCGGAAACCGGGCAGCCGAACCTGCTTGGCCAGCTCTTTGTAGGCCCGCTGGAAATCGGGCTCGAGTTCGGTGAAAGGCACCTCCACACTGATGCGCACCCGGGTAGGGGTCAACTGCTCGACGTTGCTCTTCACGGGTGTGCTCCTCGGTGGTCGTTCTCGCGGTCGATAGGGGCCTGAGTGCCGCCCAGTTGCGGCACAGGGTGGTAGTGCTGGTCGGGGTGACAGGATTTGAACCTGCGGCCTTCCGCTCCCAAAGCGGATGCGCTACCAAGCTGCGCTACACCCCGCACTGACCTCGCGATCCTACGGCCCTTCACCACCAGATTGGCCACCGGCTTCGCAGCGACCTCACAGACCTCACGAAGCGATCACAAGACGGCTTCGATTAGATTTGATCTTCACCGCCAGATAAAATCTCGCTCGACTAATACACGCGGGCGTAGCTCAATGGTAGAGCCCTAGTCTTCCAAACTAGCTACGCGGGTTCGATTCCCGTCGCCCGCTCGGACTAAGGATCTGCACAGTAGAAAGGCGCCATGCGAGACGTCGACATCCATGGCTCATGCGCGTCGGACTTCGTCGGAATACGCGACGCGTTCGCGCAGAACTTTGCGCTGCGCCGCGAGGTTGGCGCGGCCGTTGCGGTCTGGGTGGACGGGGATCTTGTCATCAACCTCTGGGGCGGCTCGGCGGATGAAGCCGGTACCCGGCCCTGGCGAGAAAACACACTGACCACCGTGTTGTCCGGTACCAAGGGCCTGACAGCCACTTGCGTCCACCAACTCGCCGACCGCGGTGAGCTGGACCTACAGGCACCGGTGGCACGCTACTGGCCCGAATTCGGACAGGCGGGTAAACAAGCCATCACCCTGGCCATGGTGATGAGCCACCGATCCGGCGTCATCGGGCCGCGCACCCGGATGAGCTGGGAAGAAGTCGCCGACTGGGACTTCGTCTGTGAGCAGCTGGCGGCCGCGGAGCCGTGGTGGGAGCCGGGCACCGCCCAGGGCTACCACATGACCACGTTCGGATTCATCCTCGGCGAAGTATTCCGCCGCGTCACCGGGCGCACCGTCGGGCAGTACCTGCGCACTGAGATCGCCGAACCACTCGGCGCCGACGTCCACATCGGCTTGTCCCGGGCCGAGCAACGCCGCTGCGCCGACCGAGTCAACAAACCGCATGCCCGGCAGCTGCTGGCCGATGTGCAAGCCCCTGGCTACCCATCCAGCCTCAGTGAGCATCCCAAGGCCGCACTCTCGATTTCGATGGGATTTGCCCCCGACGACGAACTCGGCTCCAACGACCTGATGTTGTGGCGCCAGCTCGAGTTCCCCGGCACTAACGGGCAGGTGTCAGCACTGGGATTGGCAACGTTCTACAACGCGCTCGCTCAGGAGAAGCTGATCAGCCGGCAGCACATGGACCTGGTCCGAGTGTCTCAGGGCGGCTTCGACACCGATCTGGTGCTCGGCCCCCGGGTCGCCGACCACGGGTGGGGATTGGGCTACATGCTCAACCAGCGCGGCATCAACGGACCCAACCGGCGCATATTCGGCCACGGCGGCTTGGGCGGCTCGTTCGGGTTTGTCGACCTGGAACACCGAATCGGCTACGCCTACGCGGCGAATCGCTTCGACGCCACTAAGTCCAATGCCGACCCCCGCAGCCTCGCCCTCAGTAACGAGGTCTACGCGGCGTTGGGCATTACACCCGACTAGCCCTCGATTTTCATCCGCGATTTAGCGGAGTTTTGCGAGTAAGAGCCGCGTTAACGCGGCTCGCGCAGGCTCACCAGGGGGGATCGTATCCGGGGGCGGGTCCGTAAAGACCAGGTCCTTGGTACGGCCCGGGATGGGGGTTAGGTCCAGGTCCGCGCCAGTTATCGTGGCAATGTCCACCGTCCCAGTTCTCGCCCCAGCCGGGGTCCCAAAATTCACCCGGGCACCATTGCGGGAAAGGCCCGGGCTGGGCTTGAGCGTCAGTTGCGACACCCATTCCCGCCAGCCCCAAACCGACAATCATCGCGAAAGTCGTTGCGGCCGAACGTGGAGAAATCCTCATGGGGTAATAAATTGACCAAAATAACGTCGGTCGAAACAGCGTTTCTTCCTGGCAATTTCCTGCCAAATGACCGTGGTGCCGGCGACCTGCGAATTTTGGAGTACTGGGGTTGAGCCCGGGTGTGATCATCCACACCCGCAGCCTGCCGAACCGTCGTCAGCAGACTGCGGACATACAGATCGACTCCGTCAGGCGGTCAGCGATGACCGCCGTGATCGCCACCACCACCGTGATCGCCAGGACCACCGTGATCGCCACCGTGATCGCCACCGTGATCGCCAAACCCGCCATGATCGCCAAACCCACCACGATTGCCACCAAATCCGTCGTGGCAATGCCCGCCGTCCCAGTTGTTGCCCCAACCTGGGTCCCAAAAATCGCCTGGGCACCATTGCGGGAACGGCCCGGGCTGGGCTTGCGCCTCAGTTGCGGCGCCCACTCCTACCAATCCCAAACCAACGGTTATTGCGAAAATTGCTTCAGCCAAACGAAAATAAATCTTCATAGCCTTACTATCTACCCACTTAACCATTATCGAACCCAGGGACACGAGCGAGTCTCCTAAGAGTCTCCTGGCAATCTGCGTCCCCATCACCCGAACAGCAGTTCTCCCAGAAGCTATGCGGGTGACCCGTTCGTCGGCTGGGTCACTTTTGACAGGTCGGGCACCAGAACACGTTTCGGCCTTCCAGCACTGCCGTGCAGATCGTCGTCCCACACACCCGACACGGCTCGCCGGCGCGGCGGTACACATACGTGCGGGGGCGCCCCGGCCGGTATGACGGCGGACCCTGGTCATGCTCGGGCCGCACCACGATGATCTTGCCGCGGCGCAGGCCGACCTTCATCAGCACCACCAGATCGCTCCATGCAGCGTCAAACTCTGCTTGGCGGATCTCCCGGGCGGCCCGGAACGGGTCGATGCGGTGCCGGAACAGCAACTCGCTGCGATAGACATTGCCCACGCCAGCGATTACGGTCTGGTCCATCAGCAGCGCGCCAATAGGCCTGCGGGACTTAGTGATCCGGACCCACGCCCAGGATGGGTCAGCGTCTTTGCGCAAGGGGTCGGGCCCCAGTCTGGCCACAACATCGCCGACCTGACCTTCGTCGAGCACCTCACACACCGTCGGCCCGCGCAAGTCGGTGCCGTACTCGGCGCCGACCATCCGCATCCGCACTTGTCCAACCGGCTCCGGAAGGCTTGCATCGCCGGCACGTTCCCATTCGGTGAAGGTGCCGTAGAGACCGAGATGTACATGCACGATCGGGCCGTCGGCATAGTGGTGAAACAGATGCTTGCCCCAGGCGCTGGCGCGTCGCAGAACCCGCCCGTCCACCACTGCCGCCGAACTGGCGAATCGTCCCTGCGGGCTAGAGACCGCGACTGGCGCACCGGCGAATCGGCGCTGGTGCAACCTGGCCAGTCGGTGCAGGGTATGCCCTTCGGGCACGCGCGACTCCCTGGTCTCAAACCTGAGCGCCGGGCACCGGTGGCGCTAGGTGAGTGCGTTCATATTCGTCGAGAATGTCGATACGCCGTTGGTGGCGTTCAGCTTTCGACCATGGCGTGGTGAGGAAGGCGTCCACGAAGGTCAGCGCGTCCGCGACGGTGTGCATGCGCCCGCCGATACCGATCAACTGAGCATTGTTGTGTTGACGAGCCAAACTGGCGGTCTCGACGCTCCACGCCAGCGCGCAGCGGGCGCCTGGGACCTTGTTGGCTGCGATCTGCTCACCGTTGCCCGATCCCCCCAGCACGATACCCAAGCTGTCGGGGTCGGCCACCGTGCGCGTTGCAGCCTCAATGCAAAACGCCGGGTAGTCGTCCTCGGGGTCGTAGCTAAAGGCGCCGCAGTCGATCGGCTCGTGTCCGGATTTCTTGAGGTGCTCGATAATCTGCTGCTTGAGCTCGTATCCGGCGTGATCGGAACCCAGGTAGACGCGCATGTCCGCCATCCTTCCCTGCCGGAACTCAGCGACGCAACGCCACCATCAGGGCTACTCGAATTCGGGCCGCTCGGTACGGGTCCGCTTGAGCTCGAAAAAGTGTGGATAGGCCGCGAAGGTCACCGAGGCATCCCAGAGTTTCCCGGCCTGTTCGCCGCGCGGGATCTTCGACAACACGGGTCCGAAGAACGCCACACCGTTGAC
>JBEKNM010000089.1:0-11038 GCA_049522835.1 Mycobacterium sp. | reverse complement strand
TGGGAACGGTATCGGCGCACGGCGCGGTCGCGCGACAAATCCCAAATGTCGCTGACGAGCAGTGAGCTCGCCGGCTATTCGGGGCCACGGGCGACGAGGCGGTCCGGATCCGAACTCCATTCCGACCATGACCCAGGGAACAGCGCGGCGTCGTAGCCCACTGCGGCGAGCGCCGCGACCGTGATACTCGCCGTGACACCTGAGCCGCAGTAGGCACCCAGCGGGCCGTTGGTATCGATGCCGCGGTCGGACAACAGTTCGGTGAGCGCGTCGTCGCCGAGAAACGTGCCGCCGTCGGTCAGCAGAGCTCCGCTTGGGAGGTTGTGTGCGCCGGGGATGTGACCGGCAACAGGGTCGACCGGTTCAACCTCGCCCCGGAAGCGTTCGGGTGCGCGCGCATCGAGCAGCGTCACGCCGCCGGCGCCGGATTGCTGCGCCGTCAAGGTAAGTCGGCTACCGGCATACAAATCATTGTGCAGCACAGCCACATTCCCGGGCTGCGGGTTGACCGGGCCGGTCTCGAGGGTCAGTCCGGCTGACCGCCACGCACCCAGCCCGCCGTCCAGAATGCGGACATTCGCCAGCCCAGCCGCGGTTAAGACCCACCACGCTCGCGCTGAACCGGCCCGATTCCAGTCGTCGTACACTACGACCGGCACGTCCTGTCGGATTCCCCACCCGCGCGCGGCGGCCTGCAGGTTGCGCCCAGAGGGCAGCGGGTGACGACCACGGCCGGCGACCGTGTGATCGCTGAGTTCCGCCTCAAGTGACACATATACTGCGCCGGGCAGGTGGCCCTGCAGGTAGGCCGGCTGCCCATCAGGTTCATCGAGGCGCCAACGCACATCGAGAATGGTTAGCGGATCGCCAGCCCCGAGAAGGGCGGCCAGCTCCGTGGCGGTGATCAGCACCCGGTCACGTGCTTCCATCGGTGCACCTCCTGGTCGTCTCCAGCGAACCTCGCTGCGCGATCGAAATTAAACTCAATCGGAACTAAAAGTGAACTGCGGATTGAACTTCGAATTCCGGCGGCCACCCTGCTAGCGTGCTATTGACCACCGAGCCGCCCGCACGCGATTATGAATATATCCAGTGGGTCCTTTCGACGTGTAACCTCGGACCCTCGTGTTGATCCGAGCTTGATGTGAAGCTTCAAAAGTGGTGAGGAATATGACAAAGAAGATTTATGCGTACACCCTCGGCGTGCTACTCGCGATCATGCTCGTGCCCGCAGGCGTCGCGCGCGCCGACCAGACGGACGCGGATTTCGCCAACTACTTGGCGTCGCACGGCATCAACCTGGGGACGCCGGCCCAGGCCGTGAGCATGGCGCGCACGATGTGCTCAGATCTCGAAGGGGGCTACACCCAGAAGGATGAGGTGGACCAACTGACGGGATCAGACAAACTGACCCCGGACCAAGCCGCGATTTTCATCGGCGCTGCCACCGCCGATTACTGCCCGGCCAAGCACCAACCCAGCCCGCCAAGGAACGACCAGTAACGGCGCCTGCGCCGGTCGAGTTCGCGTCCCAAACGCTCGGCACTCGCGCAGCAGCGGAACTATTGATCAAAAACTATGCCGTGTGTTCGGAATCGCCGCGCGGGGCGCCCACTCCGGTGCACTCCAAACTGGCCAGCATACCGGCTGCTGCCCGTTGCCAGGTGAAGTTCTCGGCGCGACGCCTCGCGGAGCTGCGGCGGTGAAACTCGGGTCGGCTGACGATTGAGCTGACCGCTTTCGCCATGGCTGCCGGGTCGTTGTCCGCCAGGGCGCCGCTGTCCGGGGTGATGATCTCGGTAAGCGCCGACGTGCGCGACACCACGGCCGGTGTTCCGCACGCCAGCGATTCCAGGGCGGCCAGCCCGAATGTCTCGTGCGGCCCGGGTGCCAGCGTAACGTCGGCCGAGGCCAGTAGTCCGGCGACAGTGTGCCGACAGGAGATGAAACCGGTGAAGTCGATTGGAAGCCGGGCGGCCTGTCGTTGCAGCTTGGCCCGTAACGGGCCTTCGCCCACGACGACCAGTCGAGCGTCGATGCCGGCGTCGCACAACGCGGCGACCGCGTCGATGCTGCGGTCGGCTCGCTTTTCCACTGACAGCCGGCCGCAGTGCACCAGCAGGATCTGCTTCGGCGTGGCCCAACGCTGGCGCACCAGGGCTGAGTGCCGGCGGGGATGGAAGGTCTGCAGGTCCACGCCCAGCGGCACGGTGACGGTATTCGTCGCGCCGATACGGTCGAACTCTTCGCGCGCGAAGCTGGTGGTGCACACCACGGTGTCATAGTCAGCCGCGGTGCGCGTATTGGCGAAGTCGGCGAACTTCTGTGCAGGATGACGCGGAAGTATTTGGCCGACAAGGCGATCCAGGCGCTCGTGGGAGATCATCACCGTCGTGGCCCCGTATTCGCGGCCCCAGCGGCCCAGTGACCGCAATGTCAGCCGGTCCGAGACCTCCAAGGCATTGGGTTTCAGTGCCGCCAACAATGCCTTGACGGGTCCGGGCATTACCGCACGGTAGCCGTCAGTGAACGGAATCAACCTGGCGGGCAAGGTGATTCGTACCACACCCGTGGGCAGCTGGGTACGCTCGGCGCCCGGGCCGGGGACAATCAAGAACACTTCGTGCCCGGTGGCGCAGTATTCTGCGCCCAGCCGGTCCACCGCGGTGCGAAGGCCGCCGGAGCGAGGGCCGTAGAAGTTGGCGACCTGTACAACACGCATACCGTGAGAACACGCGGCGCTCGTGTGCACTCAACGATATGGACTCGACGCGCACCTGAATACTCCGTGAATTCGTCGCCCAGCGTCGACTAGATGTCGCAATTTCGTGAGATGGGCGACAACACGCCGACGCTCGGCGCCATTAAGGTTTGGGGCCTTCGGCTTTGCTGATCCGCTCGGCGAGGTCGGGTCCGGACAGTTGTGCACCGAGGAACGCGCCGGAGGTGGGCAGACTCAGATGCAGCTGTGAAGCTCCGCTGACCGCGACCTGACCATGGTCGAGGCTGAAGTTGAGCACATGGCCCCCAGCAGTGCGGTCACTGTTGAGGAAGTGCAGGTGGTATCCCGCGACGGAGATGCCCTGTTCGAAGTCGGGGGTGCGGAAGCCGACAAGCGCGCCGGTCATGTCGGCGAATCGGGTTTCGGCTTGCCCTTCAGTCGCTTGCGTCAACGGTGGATAGGGCGGTTCTTGCGCCATCACTGTGCGGGTGTGCAGTTCGGCGAAGCGCCCGGTGATCTGAATCGCGTAGATCAGGTTGGAGCTTTTGATCTGGCGGTCGATCGCCCCGGTCACATCGGCACCGTCGGTGCGGGTTTGGATCGCGATTTCGAAGTCGCTGTGGAATCGGGTGACCGCGGCGAAAGGGGTGCGATCGGTCAGTGCTGCCCGGGTGGCGCTTCCGTCGGAACGCAACCGGTAGCAAACGCCGTCGAGGATGACCATCTCGCCGTCGAGGTGGTTGAAGGTGCCCAAGCCGAAGTCGCCGTGCCGCAGGATTTCGGCGATGGTCGCGTCGCCGTCGTAGACGCCTTCAAGAAGAGCGCTGATGGTCGAGAACTGATACACCTCGGCGTCATGGCCAGCGATATGCTGGTGCGCGAGAAGCGTTGCAGCCCACTGGCGGAAGTGTTCATACGGACCGGATGCGCTGGTCATGGTTGGGTCGCCTTCCCGGCTATTCGAATGAGTCTTCGTGCAAGTGCGCGGCCAATTCGACGTTGCGGCTGTAGTCGACGGGGACATCAATCAGAGAGGGCCCGTCCTCGGCCAGCGCTTGGCGCAAGGTGGTGACGAATTCGTCCAAGGTCTTCACCCGGTAACCGCGGGCACCGAATGCGGCTGCGTAAGAGACGATGTCGTAGTCGCCGAGTTGCACGCCGGATTTGCGTCCGTACTTGAGGACTTCCTGGAAGGCCACCATGTCATAGCTGTTGTCACGGAGGATGATGTGCGTGAATGTCAAACCCAGACGGGTCGCGGTCTCGAGTTCTTGTGCGGAGAAAAGGAATCCACCGTCTCCGGAGACGGACACAACGGGGGTACCGGGCCGCACCAGGCAGGCGGCCATTGCCCAGGGCAGGGCGACGCCCAGGGTTTGTTGGCCGTTGGAAAACAGCAGCCGTCTGGGTTCGTAGACCCGGAAGTGGCGGGCCATATAGATGTACACCGAGCCGACATCGCAGGCGATGGTGGCGTCATCGTCGAGTTCCTCACGCAGCCTCAGCACGACAGCGACCGGGTCGAGCCCGGGGCCGTCTGGATCATGATTCTGCGCGGCGATGTCTACGTCGGCCAATGCATTTCGCTGTGTGGCGATCTCGGCCTGATAGTTGGTCGAGAGGGTGAGGCCGGCCAGGCTTTCGGTCAACGCCGTGAGCGTGGCCGCGACGTTGCCGCATAGCTCCAGGGTTGGCTGATAATTGTTGTCGATTTCGGCGGGCATCGAGTCGATGTGCACGACGGTGCGCCCGGCGTAGTTGTTCCACAGCACCGGGTCGTACTCGACGGCGTCATATCCGATCGCGATCAAGACGTCGGCGTGGGCGACGATGACATCGCCGGGCTGGTTGCGGAAGAGGCCCACCCGGCCTAAGAAGTAGTCCTCCAACGCGCGGGACACCACGCCGGCGGCCTGAAAGGTTTCCACGACTGGTAGCCCTGTCGCAGCGACCAGGGTGCGCAATGCCTGGCAGCTGGCGGGGTCGGCGCCGCGGATTCCGACCAGCAGCGCCGGGCGCTGCGCGGCGCGGATCAGCTGGCTTGCCTGGGTGATGGCCGCCATCGGGGCCGGCGCCAACGGCGGGATCGGCATTCGGGCCGTGATACCCGCTGTGGTGGCTGCGGACAGAACGTCGGCGGGCAGCACCACGGCGGCCGCTCCCCGGGGCTCGCTGACCGCGGCACGGAATGCGCTGACGATGGTCTCGGCGACGTTGTCGGGGTCGTTGACTTCTCCGGTGTACTTGGTGACCGTTCTGAGCACCGCGGCGGCGTCCATGGACTGATGGGTGCGCTTGAGTCGGTCCTTGCGGCTCACGGCGCCGCACAGCGCGACCACCGGATCTTGTTCGGTGTTGGCGGTCAGCAGGCCGGTGGCCAGATTGGTGGTGCCGGGACCCGACGTCACGAGCACGACCCCCGGACGACCGGTGAGGCGACCGATCGCCCCTGCAATGAACGCCGCGTTCTGCTCGTGGCGACACACCACCAGCTGCGGGCCGCCGTCGACGAGAGCGTCGTACACGGCATCGATCTTCGCGCCGGGCACCCCGAAGATGTATTGGACACCTTGGGCGGACAGCACGTCGACGACCTTTTGCGCGCTGCGCACGGGGACGGCGGGATTGGTGGCAATCATGTAGCCAGTGTGCCGCTAACGCTGCTCTCCGCTCGACTCGGGGCCGAACCAGCGCTGCAGCGCGGCACGCAGGCCTGGTTGCTCTGCCGGCCCGAAAGTGTCTGCCGCCCAGGCGACATAACCGTCGGGCCGGATCAGCATCGCCGCTGCAGGCGGATTCGCGATGGTCGCGTTCACGATGTCGACACGATCAATCCACCCGCGCGCCGCATCCGCGACGCCGCCGCCGAGGTCGAGCAGGACCGGACGCGCGTCGTGCAGCAGTTCGTCGACCCGTCGGCCGCCCTCGGTGGTCAGCACCGGCATCAGCCGACCCGACAGCGGGTGGTCGTCACCGACGTCGTAACCCACATCGGAGCCGGCCAGCAGTCCTGCCATGTGCTTGCCGACGTCAGGAAGGGTGAACAGCTCACCCATCAGTGTGCGCAGCGCGGAGACCTCGGGCCCCGGAGCCATGAGCGCGGTCTGCGAGAGCGACTGCATCATGACTCGCCGGCCCACTGGGTAACGCTCGGATTCGTAGGTGTCGAGCAATCCGGCGGGCGCCCAGCCGTTGATCTGGGCCGCCAATTTCCAGCCCAGGTTGAAGGTGTCTTGCAGGCCCAGGTTCAGACCGGGGCCACCCATCGGACTGTGCACATGGGCGGCATCGCCCAGCAGCAGAACTCGACCGTCGCGGTAATGCTCCGCCTGGCGGGTGTTCTGCCCGTTGATCCGGCGAAGAGCATGCGGCCCGGGGCCCTTCGGCTCTTCGAACGGGAAATCGACGCCGAGCACGCGGCGCGCGCTTTCACGCAGTTCGGCCAGGCTCATCGGTATTTCCTCGACGGGCGGCTGGAATTCGATGGTGCCGAGTAGCGATCGGCCGGGTTCGAACTCGGCGAAGATCAATCCGCCGCGATCGAACCTGCTGTGCCGGAAGGGAAGCTGACCGAATCCTGGAATATGGACGCTGCCATCGGGGCGGCGGAGTTCGTCGGGGATGTGCACGTGGGCAAGCCGGCTGACGACGTCTGACGTGGCGCCGGGAAAGTCGATGCCAAGCGTCTTGCGGACTAAGCTGCGTCCGCCGTCGGCGCCCACCAGATATACGGCAGCCATGTCGTAATCGCGCTCCGGCGAAGACACAGTCAGTGCAACGGATTCCGGTCCCGGCTGCACGCCGCTGAGTTCGTGCGCCCAGCGCACGTCGACTCCGAGATCGCGCGCCCGCTTCTCCAGCAACCGCACCAATCGGGGTTGCGGCATGAGCAGCGCGTGCATCGGGTTGTCGGGAACGTCGAAGAAGCTCAGCGGCATAGCCGCGAATATCCATCCGTAACTGGGTTGTGGTGGACCGTCGGCGCCGGTGAACGCCTGATACAGGCCACGCATGTCCAACATCCGAACCACTTGCCCAACAAGGCCGTTGGCCTTTGGCTCGGGGCTGGGCCCGGGCAAGGCGTCCAGCACGACAGGCCTGATGCCGGACAGTGCGAGCTCACAGGCCAGCATCAGCCCGTTGGGCCCGGCGCCGGAGATGACGACATCAACGCGTTCTGAGGCTTGTTGGAAACTCATGACGCCAAGTCCTTTCGGTTGGGTTCGGGCATGCCCGCGCTGACGGCGGCGAAGCCCGCGCGGATCAGTTCGGTAATCGCAACCGGCGGCTCGGCCCGCACGTAGGCCTCCGCGGCGGCATCGCCGATGGCGCGAACCACGGCGACAACCAGCCGCGGGTACAAATCGCGGTCGGGGTCGGTGCCGGTCCGTTCGGCGACGGCGGCAATCCATTCGTCGAGCAGCTGGCTCGGAACCGCGTTTCGGACCTGCGGGTTCATCAGCAGTTTGCGAACCTCGGCGAGCTCCTGGCGGCTGGGCACCCAATTCTCGTCATCGCGCACATCGCCGAAATCGGCTTCCAGGGTCTCCACCACGACGTGGGTGATCGACGTCCACAGCGGCTCGTCGGCGGGGCGCTGGCGCAGCAGGGCGACGCCGCGACGCATGCGTTCTGCTTGCCGGTAGCCCAGCGCCTCGAACTTGCCGTTGAAGTAGTTGTTGAACGTGCGCAACGAGACCCCGACCAGGTTGGCGATGTCCTCGCGCGTCACGTTCTCCAGCCCGCGCTCGAACGCCAGATCCAACGCGGCGTCGCTGAGCGCACGCCTGGTGTCGGCTTTCTTGCGTTCGCGCAGTCCCGTCATAGCGACCACCATACGCCCAAAAATTGCACGGCAGGCAAAATTGCCCGCTGGGAAGGTTCGCGGCGGTGGTTAGTCTGCGTCCGCCGGGTCGAGCAGTTGCACTTCCTCGAGGTCCATCTCCGCCTGCAACTCGCGCAGGACGATGTCGTCGATGAGATTTTGGTTCCGCAGCGTGGTGATTTCCTGGCGCTTGTAGTCGAGCACGCCAAGACGCACCCGCCGCACCAGATCCTTGCGCTCGGCCAGGTCGTCGTCGCCCGAACCGTCATTGTTCGCCAGGATGAACCTGGCGTGTTCTTCGTATTCCCGCTGGATTCGGCGCAGCAGCTCCGGGCCGACACCGAGCGCACTGGCGACCGACGGCAGGGCGTCAAGGGCGGCCTGAGTACCCCGAGTGCGAGCCAGTTGCAGTTCCTCCTCGTGGGCGCTGTCTTCGGGCATCCGAGACCAGCGGACGACGGCGGGCAGGGTGGTCCCTTGGACTATGACGGTCAGGAGAATGACGACGACCACGATGAAGATGATCAGGCTCCGGTCGGGGAACGGCTCGCCGCTATGGGTAGTCAAGGGAATGGCCAACGCTGCAGCGAGCGATACCGCGCCGCGGAATCCTGCGTACGCCGTCACCATGCGCTGACGCCAGGCGACGCGACGGTTGCGCTGTACCTCGCGACGGTCTACCGAGCGAAGGACCGCGGTGGTGGCTTCTCCCCAGAAAAACCGGGAAACGACGACGACACCGGTGACGGCGAGAGCCATGATCACGGCGTGGCGAAGTCCCCCGTCGACGTGATAGATACCCCGCACCGCACCAGGGATTTGGACTCCCACAAACACCCACAACGAGCCGTTGAGCAGAAATGTCGTGATGTCCCAGAAGGCAAACGACACAAGCCGGGAACGAGCGCGGATCACCTTCGGACCGAAGTACGTGAGCATGAATGCGGACATCAGGACTGCGACCACGCCGCTGCAGTCGAAGCTTTGAGCGAGCAAGAACGCCGCGAACGGCGTCACCATACTCAGCGCTCCTTCCTCCAGCGGCGCGTCGATCCTGCGGCGCAGCATAACCACCAGCGCGCCGACCAGCAGTCCTGCGGCAATGCCGCCGAGGTAGGAACCGATAAAACGGCCGGTCAGAGCGGCCGGGCTGACCGGGTGGCCGCCGACCGCGACCGAGACGCTGACTGCGAACAGCACAAGCGCGGTCCCGTCGTTGATGATGCTCTCGGCGCGCAGCACGGTAAGCGAGCGGCGCGGCAACTTTTTCGCGAGGCCGGCCACAGCGGCGGCGTCGGTGGGGGACAGCACGGCACCGAGGACCGCCGCCGCGTGTGATTCCATGCCGAATGCTCGGGCCGTCCACGACACCGCCACCGAGGTGGCAATCACCAGGCCGATACTGAGAAAGACGATGACGCGTGCGTTCGCGCGGATCTCGCGGAAGCTCGTGTTCATGCCCTCCCAATAAAGGATCGCGGGCAGGAACAGCAACAGCACGATCTCCCCGTCGATGCGAATACCGCCGAATTGCGGAATCAGGCCAAGCAGGGCGCCGAGCAAGATGAGCAAAACCGGGGGACCCACGCGATAGCGGCGGCCCAGGATCGTCCCCAAGATGACGGTGCTGACCAGAGCAACGATGACGACAAGCGCAAACACGAGCCCATCCTGCCGGAACTGCTCAATTTTCGTGCGGTCGGATTTGGGCGGTGCTGATGCTCAGCAGCCACAATCGCCACGTCAGCACCATCGAAACGTCAACATGTGAATTTCAAAAGCCGTAGCACATGCGATATCGCTTTGAGCGAACCTCTGTGCAGTCGCAGCAGCAGATGTAGTCCAGACAGCAAACATTGTCCCCGGGGAGAACTCGCGCTGCCGACATCGTCAGATGCGTCACTCGTGTCCAAATGCTGACCTGGACGATATTGCGCTGAGCCATAATGAAACAAATGGCGCTCGTGAAGATCAGGCTCTTGGTGACCGTCGCGATCCTCGTTTCAGCGATGGCCCTGGGCTGCCACTTTGAATCCAGGGACCTGCCGACGTTCCACACCCTGCAGGTCTCCATGGACGATGTGCTGAAGCAGAGCACCATCACTCAGAACGTCACCCTGCCTGCCGGCCACACCCTCACGGTGAAGTTGGGCTCGAATTTCACCACCCCTTACCGGTGGACGCCTAACGCGAAGATCGGCGACTCCACCGTCGTGCAGCAAACCGGTCACGACTTCGTGAAGCCGACTGCCGATTATCGCGGAGCGCCTGGCACCGAGGTGTGGACGTTCACGACTCTGAAAGCTGGGACGACGACGATATCCGTCAAGTACGCCAGCTTCATGGGCAAAGACCCCAAACCGGTGTGCACGTATACGGCGAACGTGACGGTGCAGTAAAGCGGGTCCGCTCTGGCAAACGGTCAAGTCGTAGCGACGCTCTGGACCGCCTCGGACAGGATCGCCGTGACGACTTCCGGGCGGCTGATGAGTGGTGCGTGGTCCACCTTGTGGGTGTGAGTGCGGGCGCCGATGCGCTCAGCCATGAACCGTTGGGTGTCAGGGTTGATCATGCGGTCTTCTTCTGCGATGAGGAACCAGGTGGGTATCTCTTTCCATCCGGGTCGCGGCACGGGCTTCTGGATACACGGCACATTGATGGGACGCTGCACCACGGCCAGCAGGGCATGATCGTCGGCAGTCGCGTGCTGCGCGAATGCCTCCGGAAAAGCGTTGTGAGGCAGCCAGATCCAGCCATTGTCGTCGGGTTTGAGTTCTGGTGCCTGCGGGTGCGGGGGATCGCGGTAGAAAACGTCGGCGACGGTTTCGCCCTCGTCGGGAGCCAATGCGACGACGTAGACCAGGGCTTTGATGCGTGGGTGGCTGGTTGCGCCGATGACGCCGCCGGCATACGCGTGGCCGGCCAGCACGACGGGTCCTTCGGTGCGGTCGATGGTTCGTTTGACCGCGTCGACGTCGTCGTCGAGCGTGGTGAGCGGGATGGGTGCGGCGATGACGGGGATCCCGGCTTGGTGCAGGTCAGTGATTACCGGGCCCCAGCTTGTCCCGTCGGCCCATGCTCCGTGGACGAGAACGACAGTGGGCGTGCTCATGTGGGCTCACTCAGCAGGAAAATGGGATACACAGCCCAAAAGATATGCGCGTTGCCGTCCTGCGTCAACACGGCGGAAGCATTTGACCGTCTGGCGCGCGGGACCGGTGGCTTTCTGCCCGCCTCCGAGCGACGGCGTGCGGCGCTGCGACGACGAACATTGGCATCGTCACGCCATTCGGCGGGCAACCTCTCCATACCGCTCGAAGCGCTCATAATCGCCCACAGCGTTGTACAGCACGATTCGCGTGGCGATCCCGGCGTACTTCTTAGCCAGCGCGGCGGCCAGGGCGTCCCAGCTCGACTCGGTGGCGAACGTGGCGATGTGCTCGTCGGTGATCTGGGCCGCCATGCCTTTGAAGTCGCCGGCCTTCTGCTTC
>JBEKNM010000088.1:0-11204 GCA_049522835.1 Mycobacterium sp. | reverse complement strand
TCGATGAATTGGTCGACGAATTGGTCGACGAACCGCCAGCAGAACAGGCGGCCAGCAAGGCGATGCTCAGGGCGGCGATAAAGACTGCACGGAAGATCCACACCTGATACCTCCACTCCAATGCTTCCTCCCATCTAACAGCCGCAAGGGCGCTTGGGAGTGACCGACGCATTACAGCATTGTCCCGTGCCTGAAAACTGCAAACAGCCAAACGTCGGTGACCAGTGTGGCGGGTGGTGTAGATGGTGTATTTGCGACTAGGCTTGCGGTCATGGCTAGTAAGACCGTCGCCCGCTCCGGCTCCCGAACGAGCAGGTCAAAGGCCGCCTCGCGGGGCGCGTCGCGAAGTGGGCGACCAGGTAGACCCCGCAAAAAGGCGAGTAGGCCTGTTAGGGGGGTGAGCAGGCCCGCCAGGCGGCGTAATCGGCCGTTGCTGGTCGCCGCCGGGCTCAGCTGCGGCCGGGCTATGCGCGCCACCTGGCTAATGGCGGCAAAGGGCACCGGGGGTGCGGCGCGGTCGATCGGGCGGGCCCGCGACATCGAGCCAGGGCATCGACGCGACGGAATTGCGCTGGTTCTGTTGGGCCTTGCCGTCGTCGTGGCCGCGAGTTCGTGGTTCGACGCCGCCCGGCCGGTTGGTGCGTGGGTCGATGAGGTGCTGCGGACATTGATCGGCGCGGCTGTCCTCGTGCTGCCGGTGGTCATAGCCGCGACCGCGGTAGCGCTGATGCGGACTCAGCCCAACCCCGACGCGCGGCCCAGGTTGATTCTGGGCGCGACCCTGATCGCGCTTTCGGTCCTCGGCCTGCGCCACCTGTGGTCCGGTTCGCCCGAAGACCCGGAATCGCGGCGTCGCGCGGCAGGATTCATCGGCTTCGCCATCGGTGGGCCGTTGTCGGACGGGTTGACGCCTTGGATTGCCGCGCCGCTTTTGTCCATCGGCGCGTTGTTCGGGCTGCTGTTGCTGACTGGGACGACGATCCGCGAGGTGCCTGATGTGGTGCGCGCCATGTTCGGGCCCCGGGCGTTCCAACGCGACTACGGAGACGGGGATGACTACGACGCTGGCTACGACGAGTACGGCGACGGAGAAGCAAGCCAGGACCCCCCGCGTGAAGACTTTTCCGACGGTTACTACGACGGCGGAGCGTTCAATCCCGACGATGAGCCGCAGGCGTGGCCGACGGCCGGCTCGTTCGAGGCCCCTCTTGATGACGACGTTCCCACCATTCCGGAACCCGCCGCCACGAAGAACCGTCGAACCTCTCGGAAAGAAGAACATCTGGACCGGGTCATCGAGGGTCCCTACACGTTGCCGCCCCTGAGCCTGCTGGTCACCGGCGATCCGCCTAAGAAACGCAGTGCCGCCAACAGCCAGATGGCCGGCGCGATTGGTGACGTGCTCACCCAGTTCAAGGTCGACGCGGCCGTCACCGGTTGCACCCGCGGGCCCACCGTCACCCGCTACGAGGTCGAGTTGGGGCCGGGCGTCAAGGTGGAAAAGATCACCGCGCTGCAGCGCAACATCGCCTACGCGGTGGCCACCGAGAGCGTCCGCATGCTGGCGCCGATCCCCGGCAAGTCGGCCGTCGGCATCGAGGTCCCCAACACCGACCGCGAAATGGTGCGACTCGCCGACGTACTCACTGCGGCGTCGACCCGTCGCGACCATCATCCGCTGGTGATCGGGCTGGGTAAGGACATCGAAGGGGATTTCATCTCGGCCAACCTGGCCAAGATGCCGCATTTGTTGGTCGCCGGCTCCACCGGATCCGGTAAGTCCAGCTTCGTCAACTCCATGCTGGTGTCGCTGCTGACCCGGGCCACCCCGGAAGAGGTCAGGATGATCCTGATCGACCCGAAGATGGTGGAACTGACGCCCTATGAGGGCATTCCGCATCTGATCACCCCGATCATCACTCAGCCGAAGAAGGCGGCGGCAGCGCTGGCGTGGCTGGTCGAGGAGATGGAGCAGCGCTACCAGGACATGCAGGCGTCCCGGGTGCGCCACATCGACGACTTCAACGACAAGGTGCGATCCGGTGAAATCACGGCGCCGTTGGGCAGCCAGCGAGAGTACCGGCCCTATCCCTACGTCGTCGCGATCGTCGACGAGCTGGCCGACCTCATGATGACCGCACCGCGTGACGTCGAGGACGCCATCGTGCGGATCACCCAGAAAGCTCGCGCGGCAGGCATCCACCTGGTGCTGGCTACCCAGCGCCCCTCGGTCGACGTGGTCACCGGCCTTATCAAGACCAACGTGCCGTCCCGGCTGGCGTTTGCGACGTCGTCGCTCGTCGACAGCCGGGTCATCCTGGACCAGGCCGGCGCGGAAAAGCTGATCGGTATGGGCGACGGCCTGTTCCTGCCGATGGGCGCCGGCAAACCGGTGCGGCTACAGGGCGCGTACATCACTGACGAGGAGATTCAGGCCGTCGTTACCGCGTGCAAGGACCAGGCCCAACCCGAATACACCGATGGCGTGACCACCGCCAAGCCCACCGGTGAACGCACTGACGTCGACCCGGATATCGGCGACGACATGGATGTGTTCCTACAAGCAGTGGAGCTGGTGGTGTCCAGCCAGTTCGGGTCCACTTCGATGCTGCAGCGCAAGCTGCGGGTGGGTTTCGCCAAAGCCGGCCGGTTGATGGATCTGATGGAGACCCGCGGCATCGTCGGGCCCAGCGAGGGATCCAAGGCGCGCGAGGTGCTGGTCAAGCCCGACGAACTGGCCGGAACGCTGGCGTTGATCCGCGGCGGTGCCTCGGCCGACGGATCCGACGGCGAGGACTAGCTCGCGAGACTAGAGAACCAGCAGCATCCGGGAGTTGCCCAGGATGTTGGGCTTGACATAGCTCAGGTCCAGGAATTCGGCGACCCCGATGTCATACGACCGGCACATCTCTTCGAACACCTCGGCGGTGACCGGCGTGCCCTCGATCTCGGTGAACCCGTGCCTGCCGAAGAACTCGGTCTCGAATGTCAACACGAATATCCGCTGCAGCTGCAGCTCGCGAGCGACGTCGAGGAGCCGTGTGACGATCGCATGGCCGATGCCGTGGCCAGTCGTCGTGGGGTCGACCGCGACGGTACGGATCTCGCCGAGATCAGACCAAAACACATGCAACGCACCGCAACCGACCACTTTGCTGGCAAGTTCGGCCACCCAAAATTCCTGAACGGCCTCATACAGCGTCACCAGATTCTTCTCCAGCAGGATCTTTCCCGCATAGGTGTCAACCAGTTGTTTGATCGAGGGGATGTCAGATGTTCGCGCGCGCCGGACCACGAGCCGGTTGTCTTGCAAACTTTCAGTCACGGGTAACAGTATTGACATCGGGAACACTTCAGCTGGTCAACCGCTATTCTGTTGCGGTGTCGGGGCAGCCTCAAACAGGTCCGATGGTAGGCCGTACCCGTATCGCCAACCTCGCCAATATCCTGACCGGCCTGCGGCTGGCGCTGGTCCCGGTTTTCCTGTTCGCCTTGTTCTATGGGAATGGACACGAAACCACAGGCCGCGTGGTGGCGTTTGCGATCTTCGCGGTTGCTTGCATCACCGACCGGCTCGACGGTCTACTGGCCCGCAACTACGGCATGGCGACCGAATTCGGCGCGTTCGTCGATCCCATCGCGGACAAGGCGCTGATCGGATCGGCGCTGATCGGTCTGTCGATGCTTGGTGACGTGCCGTGGTGGGTCACCGTGCTGATCCTGACCCGTGAGCTCGGGGTGACTCTGTTGCGGTTGGCTGTGATTCGCCGCGGGGTCATTCCCGCCAGTTGGGGCGGCAAACTCAAGACGGCGGTCCAGGCCGTGGCGATCGGGTTGTTCGTGCTGCCTTGGGTGGAGACGTCGGGACCGTTTCTGGTAGCGGCGTCGGTGGTGATGGCTATTGCGATCGTGCTCACGGTGATCACCGGCATCGACTATGTGGCCTCGACCGCCAGGGAATTTCGCCGGTCGTAATCGAGCGGGAACCAACTCCACCGCCGCCCGCGTTGGCCTAGTGACCGCATTGCTGATTAAAGGAGAGCGGGATGCCGCCATTGGTGCGTGAGGTCGTTGGCGACGTGCTGCGCCGGGCCCGGATGTCGCAGGCTCGTACGCTGCGCGAGGTGTCTGATTCAGCCCGAGTGAGCCTCGGCTACCTATCGGAGGTCGAGCGCGGCCGTAAGGAGCCGTCCAGCGAGCTGCTCAACGCGATCTGTGACGCCTTGGAGCTCCCGCTATCGGCGGTCCTCATTGATGCCGGCGAACGCATGGCGCACGAGGAGCGCGCAGCTCTCACGGCACCCTCTAGCGCGCCGGGTACCGAGGCAAGCGGTTCCACCATTGACGCCGGCACCAAGGTCGTCATTCCGCCGGTGGCGTCTTTGGCGGTTGCCTGAGTGCCGAAGGGCCAGCGCCCAGGGGTGGGGAGATCGGCTCTAACCCGTTAAATTGAGCGACAGGGTCAGCGCTAGGGCCTATCCGGGGACCACCCGGCACACAAGAAACGGAGCTAACTGATGGCCAATCCGTTCGTCAAAGCGTGGAAGTACGTCATGGCGTTGTTCAACGCGAAGATCGACGAGCACGCAGACCCCAAAGTCCAGATTCAGCAGGCCATCGAGGAAGCTCAGCGCACCCATCAAGCGCTGACCCAACAGGCCGCGCAAGTGATCGGCAACCAGCGGCAACTGGAGATGCGGCTCAACCGCCAGCTGGCCGACATCGAGAAGCTCCAGGTCAACGTGCGTCAGGCGTTGACGTTGGCCGACCAGGCAACTGCCGCCGGAGACGCCGCCAAGGCCACTGAGTACAACAACGCCGCCGAGGCGTTCGCGGCGCAGCTGGTGACCGCCGAGCAGAGCGTCGAAGACCTCAAAACGTTGCATGACCAGGCGCTCGGCGCGGCGGTTCAGGCCAAGAAGGCCGTCGAGCGCAACGCGATGGTGCTGCAGCAGAAGATCGCGGAGCGCACCAAGCTGCTCAGCCAGCTCGAGCAGGCGAAGATGCAGGAGCAGGTCAGCGCTTCGCTGCGGTCGATGAGTGAGATCGCCGCGCCGGGCAACACCCCGAGCCTCGACGAGGTGCGCGACAAGATCGAACGTCGCTACGCCAACGCGATCGGTTCGGCCGAGCTCGCGCAGAGCTCGGTGCAGGGCCGCATGCTCGAGGTCCAGGAGGCCGGCGTGGAGATGGCCGGTCATTCCCGGCTGGAGCAGATCCGCGCGTCGATGCGCGGCGACGCTCTGCCGGCCGGGGGGACATCTACTGCTCCCGGAGCCACCCCCGCCACCCCCGCAGCCAACCCTGCCAGCGGTGGGCCCGTGGCCGAGAAGCCATTCGGTCAGTAAGTAGCACGACGGTCTTCAGATGGTGGTGAAGGTGACTCGGCGCAGGACCTGGCGCTCGTTGCTGCAGCGAGGTTTCGACACCGCCACCGAGCTGTCCGATTTCTTGGCCCAGAAGATCAGCGCCGCCACGGATCCGCGTGCACGGCTGCTTCGCCGCCGCCGCCGCGCGCTGCGGTGGGGCCTGATATTCAGCGCCGGGTGTCTGTTTTGGGCAGTGGTGACGGCGCTGCTGGCTGCTTGGGGCTGGTTCGCGTTGTTGCTCGAGGTCACCGGGTTTATCGCGGCCCTACAGGTCATTCCGGCGACGTTGTTGCTGCTTCGCTACCGCTGGCTGCGATCGGAGCCGCTGCCGGCGCGGCGGCCCGCCAACCTCCGTAGGCTGCCCCCGCTCAGTTCGGCCGCTCGCCCCGCGATGTCCGCGCTGGGAGCTTCTGAACGAGGGTTCTTCTCGTTACTGGGTGTGATGGAGCGAGGCGAGATGTTGCCGGCCGCCGAGATCCGTGACCTGACGGCCGCAGCCAACCGGACCTCTGCGGCAATGGCGGCCACTGCCGCAGAGGTTGCGTCGATGGAGCGTGCGGCGCACTACTCCGAATCTTCGCGGTCGTATCTGGCGCCCACCATTAACGCGTTCACCGCGCAGTTGAGCGCCGGTGTCCGTCAGTACAACGAAATGGTCACTGCCGCAGCACAATTAGTCTCTTCAGCGAATCGCGAACCCGCGGTGGGTGCTGGGGCCGGGTTAGCCGCTGCACAGCAGCGTTACCGCGACGAGCTGGTCGAGGCTACTGATCGTCTGGTCGGTTGGGCGCAGGCGTTCGACGAACTGGGCGGATTGCGGCAGCGCTAGTCGCCGGGGTTCTGTGAGGGACTCTGCGGCGGGGTTGCTTCGGGTCGTGGACCATAGCGTTCGATGTATGCCTGGTGGATGTGAGCGTCGCGCTTGCGTGCGCGTTCGTCGACGAGGTCGGGGTCCATGTTGTGCACCTGGAGCATGTGCCTGCGCCACACCTTGTTGAGCGCATGCGAGAAGTAGACGAACGGAATGAGGATCGGCAGCGTCATGCTCAGGTGTACGTCCAGCGTCGTCGGGATCAACCAGAACGGAGCGAGCACCAATACCGCTGGCACCGCGACGCGGATCATCATCCTGGCGGCAGCGCCCTTGCCGGCCAGGTCGTTGCGCACCCAATCACGCATCGAGTCGGGCAGCTGTGCACCATAGGAATAGCGGATGTACTGCCACGCGTTCGGCCGGGTCTCGCCCTCGCTCATTGACGTCTCCCGTCCGGATTAGAACGTAGCTTTGAGCGACGGCAGCACCAGAGCCGCCAGGCCGCGTGCGGTTGCCTTGAGCATGTCGAAGAAGTCGAAGTAGTCCCGCCACAGCGTGATTCGCCCTTCGTGGACCTCGAACACGCCGCAGACCCAGAACTGAAGCCGCAGTGGGCCGAAGATCAGCGCGTCGCTGCGCTCGGTGAGCACCGCGGCGCCGTCGGCGGCGATCCGGTGGATTTTCACCTCGAACGCCGTGCGGCCTTCCATCCGGCGGAACAACTGCATTGCCCTGCGGCGGCCGTGAATCGTCGGCAGACCGACGTTCTCGTAGACGAGGTTGTCGTCCAACGCGGCCTCCGCCGTCTCGTAATCCGCGTCCTGCAGTGCGTTCAGGAAACCCTCAACCGTGCGAGTGTTCGCAACGGTCGTCCCAGTCAGCTCGGTCATGGTTGCCAGCGTATTTGAAAAGCGGCAGTGCGTGGCGGTCGGGCGCTGTGGCAGGGTGGGGGCGGATGCGCGTCGCCGTGGTCGCCGGGCCGGATCCCGGGCACTCCTTTCCTGCGATTGCGCTGTGCCAACGGTTCGGTGCAGCGGGCGATGAGGCCACCCTGTTCACCGGGGAGGAATGGGTCGAAGCCGCCCGCGACGCCGGCATTGGCGCTGTTGCGCTGGACGGGCTCGCGGCCCTCGACAACGACGTCGACGCCGGCGCCAGGATTCACCGGCGTGCTGCGCGGATGGCGGTGCTCAACGTGCCCGCGTTGCGCGAGCTGGCGCCCGACCTGGTGGTGTCCGACGTCATCACCGCGGGCGGTGGCATGGCTGCTGAGCTGTTGGGGATCCCGTGGATAGAACTCAACCCGCATCCGCTGTATCTGCCGTCCAAGGGGTTGCCGCCGATAGGCAGCGGACTGGCGCCGGGTACCGGTATCCGCGGCCGGCTGCGGGACACCACGATGCGGGCGCTCACAGCGCGGTCCTGGCGTGCAGGCCTGCGGCAGCGCGCGAACGCGCGGGCTGAGATCGGATTGCCGGCCTGCGACCCCGGGCCGCTGCGGCGGCTGATCGCCACGCTGCCCGCGCTGGAGGTTCCTCGTCCGGACTGGCCGGCCGAGGCCGTCGTGGTGGGCCCGTTGCACTTCGAGCCAACCGATCGGGTGCTGGAGATCCCTGAAGGCTCCGGGCCGGTGGTGGTCGTCGCGCCGTCCACCGCACTGACCGGGACCACCGGATTGAGCGAACTCGCCCTGCGATGCCTGACGCCGGGAGACACGCTGCCACCGGGATCGCGTCTGGTGGTGTCGCGGCTGGGCGGGGCTGACCTGACGGTGCCGCAGTGGGCGGTGGTCGGGCTCGGACGTCAGGCTGAGCTGTTGGCGCATGCCGATCTGGTGATTTGCGGCGGCGGTCACGGGATGGTCGCTAAGACGCTGCTGGCCGGGGTGCCACTGGTGGTGGTTCCCGGCGGCGGAGATCAGTGGGAGATGGCCAATCGAGTGGTACGTCAAGGCAGCGCGCGGCTGATTCGGCCGTTGACTGCCGACGCGCTGGTGGCCGCGGTCGATGAGGTGCTGTCGTCGCCGGGGTACCGCGAGGCCGCGCGAAAGGCCGCCGCCAGCATCGCCGGGGTCGCCGATCCGGTGCGGGTGTGCCACGAAGCGCTGGCACTTGCTGGGTAACTGGCGTGACGGTCGGCCCAGTATGTTGGCTGGCGTGCGGCTGACGGAGTTCAACGAACGGGTCGTCCTGCGATTCGGCGCTGCTTACGGTGCGTCGGTGCTGGCCGACCATGTGCTGACCGGCCTCGACGGCCGGACTGCCGCCCAGGCGATCGAGGACGGTATCGAGCCTCGTGACGTGTGGTGGGCGCTGTGCGCCGACTTCGACGTCCCCCGCGATCAGTGGTGACAATCAGCTCCGGTTCGGGCCGGGTGCCTTGCTGAACACGCAATCGCCGCATACGGATCCCCCGGGTATCCGGTAGAAGAGGCAGCAACTGCGACGCCGGAAATCCAGATCGTCACTGGTGATCACACCGGATCCGGCCAGCTCGCCGGTGCCCAGGAGCGAGTTGGTGATCCTGACAACCGCCCGGCGCAAATCGGGCCGCACCGAAAGCAGGGCTCGGGATGCTCCGACCAGTGCGGACGCGATGTTGCCGGATAGCAGGGCGGGCGCCAGCTTGACCGGCAGGCCAGCCGCGAGCGGTTTCATGTGGTCTTGCACGACAACGCGGTACAGCAAGTCTGGGGAAGGCGAGTCGAGAGGCTCTTTTAGGGGCTCTCCGACGGGCTCGGGCATGCGTAGCTGCGCCCCGTCGTCGGCGCGCTGCAGGCTCGTCAGGTCCGGAACGACGCCGTGGCCCAGCACGCACGCGAGCACGGGCGACCACAGCCGGGCGGCATGGCCAAGGTGAACCAGGGAGGCTCCGACCCGCAACTCGGTAGTGCGGTAGCGCTGGACGGTGGTCTCGATCAGGTCCGCGAAGCCGTCGGCGTAGGACTGGCCAACCGGATGCCATGCCGTCCCGTCCCCGCCCACCGTCAGCGCAAAAAACCCTCCATAGGAAGATATTTCGGACAGCTCGGTGGAGATGTTCACGTGTTCTCGGTGATTCTCGGCTCGGCGGTGACCTGCGGGGGCTTCCCTTCAGTGCTGATGCTGCCAGACGGTCCGGACCGAACCGCTGCGGAGCTCACGCCGGTATGCGGCGTGTCAAACTTGAATCGAACAGGTGTTCGTCTACTGTGGTAATCGTTCGACGATGACGACTTGTCGGTGGCCTTGTCTAGTGTCACGGCCAACCGACCGATACCGGTCACTGAACAGCGACTACAGGAGAGGCACCATGGCGCAAGCCCCCGACCGTGAGAAGGCTCTCGAACTGGCGATGGCCCAGATCGAGAAGAGCTACGGCAAAGGTTCGGTGATGCGTCTCGGCGACGAGATGCGTCAGCCGATCTCGGTCATTCCGACCGGATCCATCGCACTGGACGTGGCCTTGGGCATCGGCGGTCTGCCGCGTGGCCGGGTCGTGGAGATCTACGGCCCGGAATCCTCGGGTAAGACCACCGTCGCATTGCACGCGGTTGCTAACGCCCAGGCGGCCGGCGGCGTCGCGGCGTTCATCGACGCCGAGCATGCCCTGGACCCGGATTACGCCAAGAACCTCGGCGTCGACACCGATTCCCTGCTGGTCAGTCAACCTGACACCGGTGAACAGGCCCTTGAGATCGCCGACATGCTGATCCGCTCCGGTGCGCTCGACATTCTGGTCATCGACTCGGTGGCGGCACTGGTGCCGCGCGCGGAACTCGAAGGTGAGATGGGGGACAGCCATGTCGGTCTGCAAGCCCGGTTGATGAGTCAGGCGCTACGAAAAATGACTGGCGCGCTGAGTAATTCGCGAACTACTGCGATCTTCATCAACCAGCTCCGCGAGAAGATCGGGGTCATGTTCGGCAGTCCAGAAACCACGACCGGTGGAAAGGCGTTGAAGTTCTACGCGTCGGTGCGCATGGACGTGCGCCGGATCGAGACACTCAAGGACGGCACCAATGCGGTCGGCAACCGCACCCGGGTCAAGGTCGTCAAAAACAAGGTCGCGCCGCCTTTCAAGCAGGCCGAGTTCGACATCCTCTACGGCAGAGGCATCAGCAGAGAAGGCTCGCTGATCGATATGGGTGTGGACCAGGGCTTTATCCGAAAGTCCGGTTCCTGGTTCACCTACGAGGGTGAGCAACTCGGCCAAGGTAAGGAGAATGTTCGCTGCTTCTTGGTGGAGAACACCGAGGTGGCCAACGAGATCGAGAAGAAGATCAAGGAGAAGCTTGGCATTGGCGCGGTTGTGACCGATGACCCCGCAGGTGACGATGTCCTGCCCGCCCCCGTCGATTTCTGACCCGTCTCGCGAGGAGCAGGCGCGGGCATTGTGCCTGCGCCTGCTCACCGCGCGATCGCGCACCCGGGCCGAGTTATCCGGCCAGCTGGCAAAACGTGGATACCCCAACGACGTCAGGGACCGGGTGTTGGATCGGCTGGCCGCAGTCGGCCTGGTGGATGACATCGACTTCGCCGAGCAGTGGGTGCGGTCCCGGCGGGCCAAGGCGGGAAAGAGCAAGCGCACCTTGACCGCTGAGTTAGAGGCCAGGGGTGTCGACAACGACGTCATCACCTCGGCAATGGCGGGTATCGACTCCGGTGCCGAGCGGGCGCGGGCCGAGCAGCTGGTGCGGGCCAGACTCCAACGCGAGAACCTCGACGGTGACGAGATGCGAGTGGCTCGTCGCCTGGTCGCGATGCTGGCGCGGCGTGGCTACGACCAGACCATGGCCTACGACGTGGTGAGTGTCCAGCTGAACCTGGAGCTCGAACACCGCCGCACGTAGCGTTCGTCACTGGAACGCGGCGGCGTTCTGATCTGCCCACCGCGCGAACGAAATCGGTTCACGGCCAAGAATCGATGCGACGTTCGTGGTGACGGACGCAAGCTGATCGGCCCGTATCGCTCGGAAGATCCCAAGACGCGCTTCGATCAGGGGTTCCGGGGTACCCCAAGCGATTTGCCGCTGACGTTCC
>JBEKNM010000087.1:0-11221 GCA_049522835.1 Mycobacterium sp. | reverse complement strand
GTAACCACGCCGCCGCCGCCGGTCTTCACGACGAGGCGTCCTCCGCCGCCTCCCATGACAACACAGCCGCCGCCGACTCAGTCGCCGATCATGACGACGACGTCGCCGCCTCCGCCGCCCCCGCCCCCGCCGACAACGCCGCCTCCGCCGCCGCCGACGCCCACAACGACGGTGCCGATGGCGACGCAGTGGATCCACGTTCCGCTGCTACCGCTGCCGATACCGATTCCCGTTCCGGAGAGTCAGGCTCCGCAGTATCCGGGTGGTGGGAACTCCCAGAATCCGTTCCTGCGTCCCGGCGGCTAGCGGATGCGCTCAGCTGAGCGCACACTGGGCAACATAGGCACGAGCCGCAGGGAGGTCGCATGGGCGACAACGGTGCGTTCGGATTCGATCCCGACGACTTCGATCGAATGATCAGGGAGGGCAGCGAGGGACTGCGCGAGGCGTTCGAGCGGATCAGCCGGTTTGTCGCTGCTCCCGGCGCTCGGACAGGTTGGTCGGCGATCTTCGAGGATTTGTCCCGGCGGCCACGCTCAGCGCCGGAAACCACCGGCGAGGCAGGCGACGGGGTGTGGGCCATTTACGCGATGGGCGCTGACGGCGGCGCCCAAGTCGAACAGGTGTATGCGACCGAACTCGACGCGCTGCGGGCAAACAAGAACAACCTCGATCCGAAGCGCAAAGTGCGCTTCCTGCCCTACGGCATTGCGGCCAGCGTTCTCGACGATCCCCATCTCGATCCCGATTCCGAAGAGCCGACGTAACCGAAAGCGAGACGGCGACGTCGCCCGTATGCCACGTATGCGGCTCAGAGCCACGTAAGGGTGCGCGCTTCTGCGACTCCTGCGGTACTCCACTGGCGCCGAGTATCGAGCTGGCCGAATACAAACAGGTGACGGTCCTGTTCGCTGACGTGGTGCGGTCGATGGAGATTGCGGCATCTTTAGGTCCTGAGCGGCTGCACCAAGTGATGACCGAGCTCGTCAGTCGGTCGGTGGCCGCGGTGGAGCACTATGGCGGTACCGTGGACAAGTTCACCGGCGACGGGATCATGGCGCTTTTCGGCGCGCCAATCACATTGGAGAATCATGCATTTCGTGCGTGCCTTGCGGCTCTGGAGCTTCAGCAAGTTGCTCGGTCACTGGCTGTTGAGGTCGCACGCCGAGACGGGATCGATTTGCAGATTCGCGTCGGCCTGAATTCCGGTCGGGTGATCACCGGCGAGGTCGGCGCCACCCATCTCGGATACACCGCAGTCGGTGCGCATGTGGGCATGGCCCAGCGGATGGAATCGGTGGCGCCGCCGGGCGGTGTCATGCTCAGTGAGTCGACTGCACGGCTCGTCGAGGATCGAGTTGTCCTGGGTGAGCGCGAGACTGTGCATATAAAGGGTTTCGCCACTGCCGTGCCGGCGCGGCGTCTCCTGGCCGCCGATCTCGAGCATCGTCGAAGAGCCCGTGGCGACTCCCGGCTGGTCGGACGCCAATCGGAGAAGGACGCCGTCGCGGAATTAGTGGACCGGGCAGGTCGCGGCGAAGGAACCATTGTCGCGGTGACGGGTCGGCCAGGTGTCGGAAAGACCAGGTTGGTTCGCGAGTCGGTAGCCACAGCGAGCAGTCGTGGCTTCGAGGTATTCGTCACCTACTGCGAATCCCACACTCGCGACGTCCCGTTCCACGTAATCTCCCGGCTGTTGCGCGCGGTTTTCGGCATCGTCGGTCTCGCAGGTGAGGAAGCTCGGGCACGGGTCCGCAGCCAAATCCCCGAGGCCGGTGCAGAGGATCTGCTTCTGCTTAATGACCTGCTCGGCATCTGCGACTCCGGGTGTCCTGACATCAGTCCGGACGCCCGTCGTCGTCGTCTTGTCAACCTCATCAACGCCGTTTCGCTGGCACGTCCGGGTCCTGCGATTTACATCGTTGAGGACGCGCAATGGATCGACAGCGTCAGCGAGTCGCTGCTTGCCGATTTCGCGGCGGCGGTACCCGGGATGCGCGCGACGCTGCTCGTCGTCTACCGGCCCGAATATTCGGGCACTCTATCGCGACTCCCCGACGCGCATCTGTTTACGCTTGCGCCGCTGAGTGATTCGCACATCGCTGAATTGATCAAGGGGCTGCTGGGCGAGCATCCTTCGGTACGCGGACTGTCGATGGTGATCGCCGACCGAGCGGCGGGTGTGCCGTTCGCTGCCGAGGAAATCGTGCGAGACTTGGCCGAGCGGGGCGAACTCGAGGGTGATCCGGGCGCTTGTGTCTGTGTCCGGGAGGTGCGCGATATCCATGTGCCGGCCAGTCTGCAAGCGATCATCGGAGCCCGCATCGATCGGCTCAGCGCTACGGCCAAGCGCACGTTGCACGCCGCGGCCGTCATCGGTGCACAGTTCGATACCGAACTATTGGGGTCTGTGCTGGACTCAACCCCTGACTCAATGGATGTGGCGCCGCTGATCGAGACGGCACTGGTCGAACAGATCGCATTCACCCCGCATGCCACATACGCATTCGCCCACCCGCTTATTCAAATGGTGGCATACGAATCGCAATTGAAAGCCGGGCGATCGGAACTGCACCGCCGGGTAGCCGCGGTGCTGCAACGGACGCAGGGCGGGTTCACGGGTCAGGAGGCCGCCGTCGTCGCGACCCAATACGCGGCCGCCGGCGATCTGCGGGATGCGTTCGACTGGCACATGCAGGCGGCGACTTGGTATGGTGCGCGGGATATCCGGGCAGCCCGAAAGAGTTGGCAACAGGCGCTTCGAGTTGCCGACCGGCTCTCCCTCGACGAGCCTGATCGGCTGACTATGCGGATCGCCCCGCGGGCGCGGCTGTGTGGCACCGCTTTTCAGGTGGGCGGAATTCCTGCCGACACCGGCTTCGACGAATTGCGCGCGCTCACTACCGCGGCGGGTGACAAGAAGTCACTGGCTGTCGGAATGGCGGGTCACCTCACCACGCTGACGTTCAACGCGCATCATCAGGAAGCGGCCGGGATGGCATCGGAGTTCGCGACGCTCGTCGAGTCGATCGGCGATCCGGCAATGACGGTCGGGCTGTTCTACGCGGCCGCCCAGGCCAAGTGGGAAGCCGGTGAAGCGAGCGAGAGTATGCGGTTGGCACAACGCATCATTGACATCGCTGACGGCGACCCCACCATGGGTAGCTTAGTGATCCGATCTCCGCTCGCAAACGCGATTGCGGTCAAAGGGGCGGCCGGAATGTCTTTGGGACGGCCGGGATGGCGAGACGACCTCGAGGAAGGAGTTGTCCTGGCCCGGTCGGTTGGCGCGACCACCCGGCCCTTTGTGCAGCTGTACAAGTACGCGGCCGCGACTCAGAATGGCGCCGTACTGCCCGATGCGCAAGACGTGGCACAGGCGGCGGAAACTCTGGAAGTTGCGCAACGGTCCGCGAATAACACGGCCGTCGCGTACGCCCTGCTCAATCGAGCGACCACGTTGATTCACACCGACTCTGAAGAACCGTCAGCTGGCTTCGAATTCCTCGCAAAGGCGCGAGAGATCTTCGTGGACGAACAGCTCATCGTGGCGCTGCGGCGAATGTCGGATATCGAAATTGCCCGGGAGCGCGCACGATCTGGCGATCTCGACGGCGCGATCGAGCTGGCCACCGCAGTTATTGTCGAGCAGTTCGACACCGGTGAGATGGTCTTTCGCGGACCCGCCACGACAGTGCTGGTCGAGGCGTTGTTGTCACGGGGCTCAACCGCCGACATCAACGACGCGGAACGTGCGATCGACAGACTGGCTGCAGTACCGACCGAACCAGGATTCGTGCTGCACGAGCTTCCGGTGCTGCGGCTACGGGCCCTGCTAGCCTGCGCGCATGGCGATAAGGCCGGCTATCAGCAGTTCCTGGAGCGCTTCCGGGCCAAGGCGCAAGAGGCTGACTTCGAGGGATATCTGGCGCAGGCGCAAGCGATGGCATAACGCTTAACCCGGTCAGCCCCGGTGATCTGCGGCGAGTCCGAGTGGGTAGTTTCAGCACGTGCCTGACTTGCCGAACCGCCAGATCTTGTTGCGTCACCGTCCGACCGGGCTGGTCCAGCCCGCTGACACCGAGCTGGTCACCACGACGGCACCCGAGCCCGCCGAAGGTGAGGCGGTGGTCCGAACCACCTACGTCGGGCTCGACGCCGCGGTCCGGACCTGGCTGAACGACCAGCCGGGCTACCTTCCGCCCGTGCAGCTGGGCGAAGTCATTCGGGCGGCCGGGATCGGCGAGGTCGTCGCGTCGCGTTGCGACGCCTACGCCATCGGAGATGTCATCACGACGCTGACCGGCTTCCAGGAGTACGTGATCATCCGCGACGACGTGTTCAGCACACCCATCCCGGGTGAGGACGACCAGCTGGCGATCATGTCGGTGTACGGCCCGACCGGTGCCACCGCCTACTTCGGTATGACCGACATCGGCAGGCCCCAGCCGGGTGAGACGGTGGTGGTGTCGGCGGCTGCGGGCGCCACCGGATCGGTGGCGGGGCAGATCGCCAAGATCGCCGGGGCCCGCGTGGTCGGCATCGCGGGCGGGCCGCAGAAGTGCCGGGCGGTGGTCGAGGACTTCGGGTTCGATGCGTGCATCGACTACAAAAATGACGACCTGCCGGCCGCGATCAAGGAACATTGCCCGCGACGGGTCGACGTCTACTTCGACAATGTCGGCGGGCCGATCCTCAACGCAGTGCTGGGCCGGCTGGCCCCGAGGGCACGCGTCGTGCTCTGCGGGGTCATCTCCAGTTACCTGAGCGGAGAGCACCCGGGGCCGGCCAACTACGTGAACCTGCTGTCCAAGACCGCGCTTATGCAAGGATTCAATGCGCTCGACCAATGGGGCCGCTTCGACGAGGCCTTCGCCTCGCTCCGTCAGTGGGCGGCCGACGGTCGGCTCAAGCACCGGCAGACCATATTCGAGGGCATCGAATCTTGCGTCGACGCCCTCAACGGGCTTTTCACCGGGGCCAACATCGGTAAGACATTGGTCAAGCTGAGCGAACCGTCGACCGCCCCACCTAAGGCCGAGGGCTAGTCGGAAGCCAAGACGCGGTGCAATGTCTTCTTGGCGTCGCGCAGGGCTTCCAGTACCTTGGTCCGGGTCTCGGCGAGCTGTTGCTTCTGCTCGTCGGTGCCCGTCCAGGTGATCGTGCGCGCCAGTCCAGCGACCTCGAACAATTCCCTGCGGATCTTGAAGACGTCGCCGAACTTGGCCGCCCGCCCCAGGAATGCATGCGCGGTCTCACTGCTGATGCCTCGCCAGGCCAGCAGATTCTGGCCGAGTTCAGTCAGAGTCGCCACGCCGCTGTCGACGGTAACCACGCCTCGGCCGGCGAGCAGTCCGATGGCAAGCTCTGCCACGTCCTGAGGAGGGGTAAATGCGCCGTCGGTTGCGTCGACCACCCGTTGCACGATCTGAGCGGCATCAGCCGGCCCGTCGAGCAACAATGCCGCGGTGACGAACGCCGCGCGCTTGAGACGATGGCGACGACCGGGACCGAAACCGCCTCCGAGGCCAGGGCCGCCGGGCCCACCATGACCGCCGCCATGTTTGTCCCAGCCGCCACCACCAAAACCGCCCCAGCCGCCTCCAAAACCGCCTGGGCCACCTGAACCGAAGCCGCCAAATCCGGGTCCACCGAATCCGCCGAATCCACCACCAGTCATCTGCTGTTCCTTTCTGTGAACTATCAACTTCCTTGATACCACTGACTTCGAGGATGTCAATGAAATTGATGGTTGCCTGCGAGGAACCGTTTGGGACGTGCCAGCATGTGGGGCATGAGTCAGGATGAGCCGTTGGGGTTTCTGTTGTACCGCGTGATGGCGGCGCTGCGGCCCCAGGTTGCCGCGGAACTGAAGCCGCTGGGGGTGAGCCTGCCGGAATTCGTGTGCATGCGGATCTTGGCGAAGCATCCTGGGCTCACCAGCGCCGAGCTGGCTCGCGGAACCAACGTCTCCGCGCAGGCGATGAACCAGGTGCTGCACGCGCTCGAGAACCGCGGCGCACTGACTCGTCCCGCGTCGACGCCGGCGGGCCGGGCGATGCCGGCTCAGCTCACCCGGAGTGGCAAGGCGTTGCTGAAGTGTGCAGATGCTGCTGTACAGGCAGCTGAGCAGCAGATTTTGACTCACCTTACGGTCGACGAACAAAACCAGCTCAAGCAGCTGCTCGACGGGGTGGGAACCCGGGGCAGCGGCCAGTTGGGAGGCTGCAGAAAGCGCTGAGTTCAATCCCGGATATCGTCGACATGATCGCCGACGGGGTGCGCGCGATTCGAGCCGGATGCGCAGTGCCGCGCGACATGGTTTCATAACACGGCTTGCTGGAATTGCTAGGGGGATCGCGCCGAGTCGGACGTCCCGGTTTATCGATTGGTGGTATCTGAGATGGATCGTCGCAGGATGTTAACGATGACGGGGCTCGGCATGTTGGTAGCCGCGGTCGGCGTCCCGGAGGCCCGGGCTTACCCGTCGCCGCCGGCGGCGCCGGCGGCCGGTGGCACCGGGCCCTACATTTTCCAAGACGAGTTCGACGGCCCGGCGGGCTCAGGTCCCGATCCGGCTAAGTGGACGGTGCAGACCTGGCAGGACGACGTGTTCCCGCCGGTCGCGGGGATATACCGCGACGATCGCCGAAACGTGTTCCTCGACGGCAATTCCAATCTCGTCCTCTGCGCCACCCAAGAAATGGGCAATTACTTCAGCGGCAAACTGCGCGGCAACTTTCGAAGCATGATCAACCAAACCTGGGAAGCGCGGATAAAGCTGGACTGTTTGTTCCCCGGCCTTTGGCCCTCGTTCTGGGGTGTCAACGAGGATCCTCTGCCCGACGGCGAGGTCGACCTTTTCGAGTGGTACGGCAACGGCCAGTGGGCGCCGGGAACCACGGTCCACGCGGCATCCAACGGGAAAACCTGGGAAGGGAGATCGATTCCCGGGTTGGTCGACGGCGGTTGGCACACCTGGCGAATGCGTTGGGATCAGGACGGATTCAAATTCTGGCGGGACTACGTTGAAGGCGCCAAGCCGTACTTCAGTGTTCCGCCGAAGCCCATACAGGTCCACGGCAGCCCTGGCGACATGAGGTGGCCGTTCAACAATCCCGGGTATTGGCTAACTCCCATGTTTACGCTTGCGGTCGGTGGGGTTGGCGCCGGCGATCCTGCCCTAGGTACCTTCCCAGCGGCTATGCTCATCGACTACATCCGCATCTGGTAGGCGTTTATCGCCCCGGGTGCTCGGCCTTGATCACCTGAACCAGGTTGAACTGCCAGCGCTCGACCAGCCGGAAGCCCAGGTCGTGCGGAACCGAGAAGGCGGGGGTTGCTCCGAATCGCGGGCCGGGCGAGAGCGTCGGGCCCTGCTCATGATCGGGCACCGACTTGTCGGCCTGGGTGATGATCCACACGACACCGCAGCGACTTAACGGCTTGGCGACGACTTCGGGTATGAGATTGGTGTCGAACACGTCATTGCGGTCCGTTGCTCGTTGCCAAAGGGTGAGGTCGATCAGCTTCCGATATGCGTCAGGGCGCGCCGCCATCAACGGGCGCATTGGGGCAGGCATGAATGTCACTGTGTCGTTCACCAGTAAGCAATCACCGGGTGCGGCCTTTGCGGTGATCAGATCGGCCACTTGGCTGTAGTCCATTCCGTATTTGGCATACGGGTTGCGTTGCGCGCGAATATAGTTCGGCGCGGCAGCCACAGCGAAAACAATGACGATAGCCGCGGGCGCCCATGGTTTGACCGCCAATGCGCCAATGCAGACGCCCAGGACCAGTGCCATCGCGGGTGCAGTGAAGGATAAGTATCGCGGCGTGTAGATCGGGTGAACCAACGCCGACCACATCACGATCAGGGCGGTCGGTATCACAAGCCATGCGACCGCCAAGGTCAACAGTTGCCGATCTGTCCCCGCCAGTTTCGCGGATGTGCAGCGCCACAAGATAATAGCCCCGGCTATCACCAGTGCCGATAAAACCGCGAACGGGGGGCTTCTTTCGAAATACTGCTGAACTATCACATCTTCGATCGTTCGGTGCCCGATCGGCGCGACCCATTTGATCTGATGCACCTGCCCGATGGCCTCGACCAGAAACGGCGTCACGGCGCAACCCGCCAGAACGGACGTAAAGGCGAACCGTACTAGAACCGTTCGTCCATGGAAGGCACAGATAAAAGCGAAGTGCGCCAACAACAGCAGCAGTAGGTACACATCAAACACAATCGACATCGCTTGGGCGATGCCATAAGACAGCCAGACCCAAGCGTTGTCACGGCGCGCAGCGTAAACGAGCAGTACCGTCAGCCACACGGCGGCCATCATCGAAAGGGCAGACGGGCGAGCTTCGACGCCTGCCCAGGTCGCCCGGGGCAAGATCGCGCAGACGACTCCGGAAGCCACCGCGACTGTGCGAGAAGAAAACTGCCTGCCCAGCACCACTACTCCGGCCGCGGCGCCTCCGATGGCCAGACCACTTGGTACGCGGGACCAGAACTCCGTCGGTGGGAAGATTCGGAACCAGCCGTGCATCAGCACGTAGTACAGCCCGTGGACAGCGTCCACGTTGCTCAACATCTGCCACAACTGTCCCAGAGAACGACTGTATGAGGCCGAAATGGTCGCGGCTTCGTCGTACCAGAAAGACGGACGGCCGGCCCAGCCCAGACTCACTGCAGCGGCCAACGCCCCAACGATCAACGGGTCCAGCGCGCTCCGGTAACGCCGTGTCGCGTTCTCGCTGAACACACCGCTATGTTGCCAGAAGCCCACCAGGGCCTTTCAGTTCGTCGAGTCGCGATAGAAACAGCTTGAGTATCGGTGAGGTGTTCGACCTGTTGTAGCCCACCGCTACGTCGATCGTCGGTGCGTTGCCTGTCAGGGGACGGCTGACGACTGATGGCGGTAGCAAATCCTTGGCGTAGGCGGGCATCAGCGCCAGTCCGTGGGTGGATGCGACCAGCGATATGGCCATCGCGATGTTGTCCACTCCGTGATCCAGCTTGATGTCAACGTCGCTACGGCGCAGGTAGTCGTCGGTGACGGCACGCAGCACGCCGGCCTTGTCCGAACCGCCGATGAAAGTCTCGCCGACCAGAGCTTGCGCAGACACCGCGGCGTGCGCGGTGAGACGATGCTCGCTCGGCATCAAGACGATGAGAGGTTCACGGTCCACCACGTGGTATCCCAGGTCGTAGCCGGGCTCAAGGCGCATGATGGCCAGGTCCATCCGGCCGCGGGCGAGCGCTTCGGCAAGGTTCGGCGAATAGTCGCTGGAGACCACGGCCTGGATGTTCGCTAATTGGTCGCCCAGCACATGCATTGCCCGCGACAGCCATTGCACCTCGAGCCCAGTTTGGAAGCCTATGCCGAAGGTCTTCCTGGCCGGCCGCGCGGCTCTGCGCGCCGCTTCGACAGTGGCATCGACCTGCATCAGCGCCAGCCGGGCGTGATCGAGGAACGCCTTGCCCGCAGCGGTCAACTCCACGCCGCGCACGCCGCGGCTCAGAAGTTCGACACCCACCTCGTCTTCAAGGTCGCGGATCTGCCGGCTCAGGGACGGCTGCGACGTGTACAGCCGTCGCTGAGCGGCCTCGGTGAGACTGCCGGTCTCCGCTACCGCGATAAAGTATCGAAGATGTCGTAGCTCCATCAGTTCCCATGCTTCCAAGATATGCCCCCAGCCTAGAAAGACCTTTTCAGGTGGGCAATAGGACCCTAGATTCATATCATGAGGGTGATGGGGAGTCTTCAACCCGGATTTCTCCGCCGTAGTCAGCCATAGCCGCCATAGCCGAAGGAAAAAGATGACAAATCAGGTTGTTCTCATTACTGGCGCCCTTAGCGGCATCGGTCGCGCCACCGCTGTGGCCTTCGCCAATAAGGGCGCCAAGGTGGTGGTGTCCGGGCGTCACGATGACAAGGGGCAGGAGCTTGCTACCGAGCTGCGGGCGCTGGGTGCCGAGGCAGAGTTCGTTCGCGCCGACGTTCAGAACGAAGACGAGGTCCGCGACCTCGTCGACAAAACTGTCGCGAGATTCGGCCGCCTCGACGCCGCAGTGAACAATGCCGGCGTCGAAGGGGAGACCGGCGTCATCGAGAACGCCACCGTCGAGAACTTCAAGGCCGTCCACAACACGAACGTCCTCGGGGTGTTCTTGAGCATGAAGTATGAACTGCGTGCGATGGAGGGCCAAGACAGCGGCAGCATCGTCAACATCGCCTCGACCTACGGTCACAAGGCGGCGGCCGGCGCGGCGGCCTATGTCAGCAGCAAGTTCGCCGTGGAGGGTCTGACCAAGACGGTTGCGCTCGAGCAGGGGAATTCAGGTATCCGAGTGAACGCAGTTGGGCCGGGTCCGATAGACACCGTGATGCTCGACCGCTTCACGGGTACCGCGGAAGGCAATGCTGCGCTGATAGCAACGGTGCCGATGCGTCGACGGGGAGCCCCCGAGGAAATCGCGAACGCCATCGTGTTCATTTCGTCCCCCGAAGCCTCCTACATTTCCGGCACCGTGTTCGAGGTGGACGGCGGCATGTCGGCCGCCTGATTACGCACCCAAGTTCGAACGTATGATCGACGGATGGCTCCGCTCGGGTCGATCGGGTACAACGGGCAGCCGGTCCGCGACCCGTTTCGGGTGGTGCGCCCGCCGATCACCGTGCTGGTTGATCTGACGGTGCTGTTCCCGCGGGAGCCGCACCGCTCGGGTCGCTATCAACCCAACGGTTTGCAGCTGCACAAAGTCGTCGAGGGGCGGCTGACCTGCTGGGGCATCTGCGAGCAGGGCGACTGGTGGGGGCTGGTGACCTACCCGATCGCCTACGGGTCCAAGCAGAAAACCGTGACGCACTGGATACCGGCCTGGACGCTGCGCCGAAAACGCTAGTGGCGCCAGTCATCCTTTGGTGAATGGGCTCAATCAGTGCGAACATTGCTGCCCGTGGCAGGAAGCTGGGGCTCCGTGCTGAGCGGGCTCATTCCACTTGCGCTCGTTATCGCGATCTCGCCGCTCTCGATCATCCCGGCGGTACTGGTTCTACAAGCGCCACGGCCGCGGCCCAGCAGCCTGGCGTTCCTCGCCGGCTGGCTGTTCGGGCTGGCGGCGCTGACCGCGCTCTTCGTCGCGGGCTCCGGCGTGCTCGGTGGTATGCACAAGTCGCCGCCGACCTGGGCATCCTGGTTGCGTGTGGCCCTC
>JBEKNM010000086.1:0-11276 GCA_049522835.1 Mycobacterium sp. | reverse complement strand
TTCCGCGCTGTACAACACCCGGCTTTCGCGTTTGGTGGTGATGCGAGCGACGGGCCGGACGGGCCGGTCACGAACAATTGCCAGCACCACATCCAGCAACTCGCTTGGCACGGTGTCTTCAGGACCGGATGCGGTTAGTGGTGCATGAATCTCGGTGCGTGTGTCGGGTCCGGCCGGCAACTTCAGGTGCCAGCCGGCGTCGTGGCCACCGGTGCGGCGCCGCAGGGTGATCTTGTTGCGCGCCAGGTCCTGGTTCGGCGTGTCGAAGTAGATGGCATCCAACGACTCGACCGGCGATTCCTCGACGCGAGCCACCGCAGCGATGCCTTCAAATGACGGTGTCACTGTCGAGTCGTCGACGTCGAATTTGCGCTCCACCTCTTGATGGCGCGAGGTTTTTGGCGTTTCTGAAGGCATTTTTCGACTCCGGTGAGGGCACGTCGCAGCGGTCTTAAACCGTCTCTGACGGTTGTGGATGGGCTCCCATAGCTTCCCACATCGCTATCGCGCGGTTAGCACCGACCGTTCACCAGCCGTTAACTCATTCGAGAATGGTTGTCAGCAGCGATCAGAAGCAGTGCTCGTCAGCCGGGAAAACCCCGCTGGCTACTTCTTCTGCGTATTGCACTGCGGCGCGGCGTAATTCGCCGCCGACGTCCGCGAACCGCTTGACGAAGCGGGCGGCCTTGCCGCTGCTCAGACCGGCCATGTCCTGCCAGACCAGCACCTGGCCGTCGCAGTTGGGACCCGCACCGATCCCGATCGTCGGAATGGTCAGCTTGCCGGTGATCTGAGTGGCCAATTCAGCCGGCACCATCTCCATCACGACGGAAAATGCTCCGGCTTCGGCGACGGCGATCGCGTCGGCGACGGTCTGTTCCGCGGCGTCACCGCGGCCCTGCACCCGAAAGCCGCCGAGGGTGTTGACGCTTTGCGGCGTGAAGCCGATGTGCGCCATCACCGGGATGCCGGCCGCGGTCAGGCACGCGATCTGCTCGGCTACCCGCTCACCGCCCTCGAGCTTGACGGCGTGCGCGCCGCCTTCCTTCATGAACCGGGTGGCGGCGGCCAGCGCGGCGCCGGGTCCGGCCTCGTAGCTGCCGAACGGCAGATCCGCGACGACCAGAGCGTGCGGTGCGCCCCGGACCACGCCGCGGACCAGCGGGATCAGCTCGTCGATCGAGACGGGCACCGTCGTGTCGTAGCCGTACACGACGTTGGCCGCCGAGTCACCGACAAGCAGTACCGGGATGCCGGCCTCGTCGAAGACTCGGGCGGTCGAGTAGTCATAGGCGGTGAGCATCGCCCACTTGTGGCCTTCGGCCTTCATTTTCTGCAGGTGGAGGGTGCGGATCTTGGTTCGGGGCCCAGAAGGCCCAGAAGGGTTTGCGTGCCCAGACGAGCTTGCACCGTAAACATTCTGCTCAGACATCGTTGTCCCTAGTGTTGGTCGGGTCGATCCTCGTGGCCCTACAGGGTCCCCGGGTTCGTCTGACGCTTAACAGTCTGCCACCTCTTTTGCGCAGTTGCACCGTCGGGCCGGTGTGATAGTTGCCATTCGCGCATGCTGGGGCTCTACATCGGGTCCGCAGGTCGCGCGGCCCCCGGACGAGTTCGTCTGGGGCGTGGAAGAACTGATCACAGCCGTCAAACACCCGGCCGGTGACAGTCACTGCCCCGGGTCGCGGGTCTCCTCTGGCAGCATAGGTTGGCATGGGCCTGACTCGCCGCGACAAGATCGCGCGCACGCTGCTGATCTGGACGGCGATCGCTGCCGTGGCGCTGGTTCTCGCAGGCTGCGTCCACGTTGTGGGCGGGCGTGCGGTCATGGCGGGCCCCAAGCTGGGCCAACCGGTGGAGTGGACACCTTGCCGCGCCGCCGCGGGCGCGCAAGTCAAGGTCCCCGGCGGCGCAATGTGCGCCAAGATCGCGGTGCCGAGCGACTACAACCGTCTCAACAGCGACGTCGCGGTACTGGCAATGATTCGATTTCCGGCCACGGGAGACAAAATCGGCTCACTGGTGATCAATCCCGGAGGCCCCGGCGAGTCCGGTATCGAAGCCGCCTTGGGTCTTCTGCAGTCGTTGCCGAAGAAGGTCCGCGAACGGTTCGACCTCGTCGGGTTCGACCCCCGAGGGGTCGGGTCATCGCGGCCGGCGGTCTGGTGCAACTCCGATGCCGACAACGACCGGCTGCGAACCGAACCGAACGTCGACTACAGCCCGGCGGGTGTGGCCCACATCGAGGACGAGACCAAGCAGTACGTTGGCCGCTGCGTGGACAAGATGGGCAAGAACTTCCTGGAGAACATCGGAACGGTCAACGTCGCCAGGGATCTGGATGCCATCCGGGCGGCGCTGGGCGACGCCAAACTGACCTACCTCGGCTACTCGTATGGCACCCGGATCGGCTCCGCCTACGCTGACGCCTACCCGAAGAACGTGCGAGCGATGATCCTCGACGGTGCCGTCGACCCCAACGCCGATCCCATCGAGGCCGATCTGCGTCAGGCCAAGGGCTTCCAGGACGCGTTCAACGATTTTGCCGCCGATTGTGCGAAGCAACCGACCTGCCCGCTGGGCACAGACCCGGCCAAAGCCGTCGCCGTCTATGGCAGCCTGGTCGACCCGCTGGTCGACCCTAACAACCAGATGCTCGGGAGGCCGGCGCCGACCAGGGACCCGCGCGGGTTGAGCTACAGCGACGCCATCGTGGGCACCATCATGGCTCTGTACTCACCGGCCCTGTGGCACCACCTCACCGACGGCCTGACGGAGTTGGTTGACAATCATGGAGACACCCTGCTTGCCCTGGCCGATATGTATATGCGACGTGATTCGCACGGCCATTACACCAACGCCACCGACGCGCGGGTGGCGATCAATTGCGTTGACCAGCCCCCGATTACCGACCGGGCCAAGGTTATCGACGAAGACCGTCGCTCCCGGGAGGTCGCCCCGTTCATGAGCTACGGGACGTTCACCGGTGACGCCCCACTTGGCACCTGCGCGTTCTGGCCGGTGCCACCCACCAGCAAGCCGCATTCCGTCTCGGCGCCCGGAATGGCGCCCACCGTGGTGGTTTCCACCACCCATGATCCGGCGACGCCCTACAAAGCCGGGGTCGACCTGGCCGACCAGCTGCACGGGTCGCTGCTCACTTTCGACGGAACCCAGCACACGGTGGTCTTCCAGGGCAACGGCTGCATCGACGACTACGCGGCGACGTACCTGATCAGCGGCACCACGCCCCCGAGCGGCGCAAAGTGCCACGGGCAGCATTAAGGCCCAGCCACGCCGGCTGGCGTCAGATACGAGACCAAGGCGTGACCTTCCCGCGCTGCTGCAGGTATTCGAGAGGTGCGACGATGGCTGCCATGTCGCGCCTGAGATCGCTGAGCTCGGCGCTGCTTACATTTGGGCTATTGCTGCCATCGGCAGTGGCATTGCCGTTGGCCGGCGCCACTCCAGAACCCGGTTCTGGCCAGAGCCCCAACCCGGCGCCGCCACCTGCCGCGGCGCCAGGCCTGAACTGGGGCAGCTGCAGCCAGTTCCTCACCGACACCAGCGACGTCCCCACCGCGCAGTGCACCACGGTGTCGGTCCCGGTCGACTACAACAAACCCGGCGGGGCCCGAGCCAAGCTGGCGGTGATCCGCGTGCGCGCGACCGGCCAGCGGATCGGGTCGCTGCTGGTCAATCCGGGCGGGCCCGGGGGGTCGGCGGTCGACATGGTGGCCGGAATGGCTTCAGACCTGCAAAACTCCGACATCACCCGCAACTTCGACCTGGTGGGATTCGACCCACGAGGGGTGGGTCACTCGGCCCCGGCTGTGAGGTGTCGTACTGATGCCGAGTTCGATGCTTACCGGCGTGAGCCCATGGTCGACTACAGCCCGTCGGGTGTATCGCACATCGAGCAGCTTTATCGCCAGTTGGCTCAGCAGTGCGTCAACCGGATGGGCACCGAGTTCTTGGCCAACGTCGGCACCGCGTCCTCCGCGCGCGACATGGACATGGTCCGCCAAGGGCTGGGCGATGATCAGATCAACTACCTCGGCTACAGCTACGGCACCGAGTTGGGCACCGCCTACCTCGAAGGATTCAGTGACCACGTGCGAGCGATGGTGCTCGACGGCGCCATCGACCCGACCGTCGACCCGGTTGAGGAAAACATCAGGCAAATGGCGGGATTCCAAACCGCTTTCAACGACTACGCCACGGACTGCGCGCGCTCGAAGGCGTGCCCACTGGGGACTGACCCGACCCAATTCGTCAACCGGTACCACGCCCTGGTTGATCCGCTGGCCACCAAGCCGGGTAGAACATCGGATCCACGCGGCCTGGGCTATGCGGACGCAACCACCGGCACCATCAACGCGCTCTACACCCCGCAGCACTGGAAGTTCCTGACCAGTGGTCTGCTTGGGCTGCAGCGCGGCACCGATGCCGGCGACCTGTTGTTGCTCGCCGACGACTACGAAGATCGCAACAAGAACGGGCACTACGGCAACGATCAGGACGCGTTCAACGCGGTCCGTTGCGTGGACGCGCCGACGCCGACCGATTCGGCGACCTGGGTTTCGGCCGATCAACGAATCCGCCAGGCCGCTCCCTTCCTTAGTTACGGGCAGTTCACCGGGAACGCTCCCCGCGATATGTGCGCGCTGTGGCCGGTGCCGGCGACGTCTTGGCCGCACACCGCGCCGCCGGTCGCCGTGGGCAAGGCCGTCGTGGTCTCCACCACCCACGACCCGGCCACCCCTTACCAGTCCGGGGTCAATCTGGCCCGGCAGCTGGGCGCCCCACTGATCACATACGACGGAACCCAGCACACCGCGGTGTTCAACGGCAACCAATGTGTGGACACCGCAGCGGTTCGCTACTTCGTCGCGGGAATGTTGCCGCCGCCGTCTTTGCAGTGTCAGCCGTAAGTAGCCCAAGTCAGCTCTAAGCAGCATGTTTGGAACGTCTGCAACGCTTCTGGCCGGGCATCGGTAACACGGAATTAACAGCAGTTGCATAGTGTTCGCCTCATGGATCGACAGAAGGAATTCGTCCTCCGCACGCTGGAGGAACGGGACATCCGCTTCGTGCGGCTCTGGTTCACTGACGTCCTCGGTTTCCTCAAGTCGGTCGCCATAGCCCCGGCCGAACTCGAGGGCGCCTTCGAGGAAGGCATCGGCTTCGACGGCTCATCGATCGAGGGCTTTGCGCGGGTCTCGGAATCCGACACGGTGGCAAACCCGGATCCGTCGACTTTCCAGGTACTGCCCTGGGCCACCAGCGCGGGCCACCACCACTCGGCCCGGATGTTCTGCGACATCACCATGCCGGACGGCTCACCGTCATGGGCGGACCCGCGGCACGTGCTGCGGCGCCAGCTGCTGAAGGCCAACGATCTCGGTTTCTCCTGCTACGTGCATCCCGAGATCGAATTCTTCCTGCTCAAGTCCGGTCCCGACGATGGGTCGGTGCCTATTCCGGTGGACAACGCCGGCTATTTCGATCAAGCGGTGCACGATTCCGCCTCGAACTTTCGCCGGCATGCGATCGAAGCCCTGGAATTCATGGGCATCTCGGTTGAATTCAGCCACCACGAGGGTGCGCCCGGTCAGCAGGAGATCGACCTGCGGTTCGCCGACGCGCTGTCGATGGCCGACAACGTGATGACCTTCCGTTACGTCATCAAGGAAGTCGCGCTCGGGGACGGCGCGCGGGCGTCGTTCATGCCCAAGCCGTTCGGGGAACACCCCGGCTCGGCTATGCACACCCACATGAGCCTGTTCGAGGGCGACGTGAACGCCTTCCACAGCACCGACGATCCGCTGCAGCTGTCGGACGTCGGAAAGTCGTTCATCGCCGGGATCCTGGAGCACTCTGCCGAGATCAGCGCGGTCACAAATCAGTGGGTCAACTCCTACAAGCGGTTGGTACAGGGCGGTGAGGCACCGACCACCGCGTCGTGGGGGGCGGCCAACCGCTCCGCCCTGGTGCGGGTGCCGATGTACACGCCGCACAAGTCGTCGTCGCGCCGGGTGGAGGTACGCAGCCCCGACTCGGCATGCAACCCCTACCTTGCGTTCGCCGTGCTGCTGGCGGCCGGATTGCGCGGGGTGGAGAAGGGCTACGTGCTGGGGCCGCAGGCCGAGGACAACCTCTGGGAACTCACGCCCGAGGAACGCCGCACGATGGGCTACCGTGAGCTGCCGACCAGCCTCGACAGTGCGCTTCATGCCATGGAGACCTCCGAGCTTGTGGCGGAAGCTTTGGGGGAGCACGTTTTTGACTTTTTCCTGCGCAACAAGCGCGCGGAGTGGGCGAACTACCGCAGTCGTGTGACGCCGTATGAGCTGAGCACCTACCTGTCGCTGTAGCCGATATCGGCGCGCGTCAGTCAGAGGGATCGGCGGATTGCGCTACCGTCGTGGTCGTGACCAAACCTGTGACCGAGCGTCCCAGGCTGCCCAGCGTCGGCCGGCTCGGATTGATCGACCCCCGGGCAGGTGAGCGTCTGGCGCAGCTGGGCTGGACCGGCCACGACGACCGGACACACGTCGACCTGCTGTGGTCGCTGGGGCGCGCACCGGACCCCGACGCCGCGCTGCGCGCTGTGATTCGGCTCTCCGAGAACCCAGACACCGGATGGGATGAGCTCAACGCCGCCCTGCTCACCGAAAGCAGCCTGCGCGGGCGGCTGTTCGCTGTGCTGGGCTCGTCACTGACCCTGGCGGATCACCTGGCTGCCCATCCCCAGTCCTGGAAGCTACTGCGGGGCAAGATCAAACTGCCCACTCGGGATCAGCTGCGCCAGTCGTTCACCGCGTGCGTCGACGAAGCGTTGGCGGTGCCCGATGCAGGACCCAGTTCACCGCCCGGTTCTGTTGTGTCTAAATTGCACACCTTGTATCGCGACCACCTGCTGGTGCTGGCCGCACTCGATGTGGCCGCGACGGTCGAGGACGAGCCGGTGATGGCGTTCACCGTGGTCGCGGCCCATCTGGCCGATATGGCCGACGCCGCGTTAGCGGCAGCGCTGCGGGTTGCCGAGGTGACCGTGTGCGGTGACCGGGCGCCACCGCGGCTGGCGGTCATTGCGATGGGCAAATGCGGTGCCCGCGAACTGAACTACGTCAGCGACGTCGACGTCATCTTCGTCGCCGAGCGGGCCGACCCGCTCAGCGCCCGCGTGGCCAGCGAGATGATGCGGGTGGCCTCGGCGGCGTTCTTCGCGGTGGATGCCGGGCTGCGGCCGGAGGGCCGCAGCGGTGAGCTGGTCCGGACAGTCGAATCGCACACCGCCTACTACCAGCGCTGGGCCAAGACCTGGGAGTTCCAGGCGTTGCTGAAAGCCCGGGCGGCAGTTGGTGACGCGGAACTCGGCGAGCGCTACCTGGCCGCGTTGATGCCGATGGTCTGGGTCGCCTGCGAACGTGAGGACTTCGTGGTCGAAGTGCAGGCGATGCGCCGGCGAGTAGAGCAGCTGGTGCCCGCCGGTGTCCGCGCCCGCGAGATCAAGCTCGGCACCGGCGGATTGCGCGACGTGGAGTTCGCCGTGCAGCTGTTGCAGCTGGTGCACGGTCGCTGCGACGAGTCTTTGCACGTGGCCTCTACGGTGGACGCGCTGGCCGCATTGAGCCAAGGCGGCTATATCGGGCGTGAGGACGCGGCCAACCTCACTGCCTCCTATGAGTTCCTCCGGCTGCTCGAGCACCGACTGCAGTTGCAGCGGCTCAAGCGCACCCACCTGCTGCCCGAGGTCGACGACGAAGAGGCGGTGCGCTGGCTGGCCCGCGCGGCCCATATGCGGCCGGACGGGCGGCGCGATGCGGCAGGGGTGCTGCGCGAGGAGATCAAGCACCATAACCTGCGGGTGTCGCAGCTGCACGCCAAACTGTTCTATCAACCGCTGCTGGAGTCGATCGGGCCCGCCAGCCTGGAAATCGCCAACGGCATGACGTCGGCGGCGGCGGAGCGGCAGCTGGCCGCGCTGGGTTACGAGGGGCCGCAGACCGCGTTGAAGCACATGTCGGCGCTCGTCAACCAGAGCGGCCGGCGCGGGCGGGTGCAGTCCGTGCTGCTGCCCAGGCTGCTGAACTGGATGTCGTACGCGCCCGACCCCGACGGCGGGTTGTTGGCCTACCGCCGGCTCAGCGACGCGCTGGCGGGGGAAAGCTGGTACCTGGCCACGCTCCGCGACAAGCCCGCGGTGGCCAAGCGGCTCATGCATGTGCTCGGGACTTCGGTGTACGTGCCGGACCTCTTGATGCGCGCGCCCCGGGTCATTCAGAGTTACGGCGACGCGCCGGGCGGTCCTAAGCTGCTCGAGACCGACCCCGCCGCGGTGGCCCGGGGGCTGATAACCTCCGCCGCTCGCTACCGCGACCCGGTGCGGGCGATCGCCGGCGCGCGCGCACTGCGCCGTCGTGAGCTGGCCCGCATCGGTTCGGCGGACCTGCTCGGCATGCTCGAACTCAGGGAAGTGTGCAGGGCGCTCACCTCGGTGTGGGTGGCAGTGCTCCAGGCCGCGTTAGACGCGATGATCCGGGCCAACCTGCCTGAGGAGGGCAAGGCGCCGGCGGCCATCGCGGTCATCGGGATGGGCCGGCTGGGTGGTGCGGAGCTGGGCTACGGCTCCGACGCCGACGTCCTGTTTGTCTGTGAACCGGCCGGTGGTGTCGAGGAATCGCTCGCGATGCGATGGGCGGCGTTGGTCGCCGAGCAGGTTCGGGCGCTGCTGGGGACCTCCAGCGTCGACCCACCGCTGGAAGTCGACGCCAATCTGCGGCCCGAGGGCCGCAACGGCCCGCTGGTCCGCACGCTGGGGGCCTATGCCGTCTACTATGCGCAGTGGGCGCAGCCGTGGGAAATCCAGGCCCTGTTGCGCGCACACGCGGTGGCCGGTGACCCGGATCTGGGCCGGCGCTTCATGCTGATGGCTGATGAGACGCGCTACCCGCCTCACGGCGTGTCCGCCGCGGCGGTACAGGAGATTCGCCGCATCAAAGCCCGCGTCGAGTCCGAGCGGCTGCCCCGCGGCGCCGACCCCAACACACACACCAAATTGGGTCGCGGGGGACTGGCCGACATCGAATGGACCGTGCAGTTGCTGCAATTGCAGCACGCACACGAGATCCCGGCTCTGCACAACACCTCGACGCTGGAATCCCTGGACGCGATCGCCGCTGCTGACCTCGTTCCCGCGGAGGAAGTGGACCTGCTGCGGCAGGCCTGGCTGACCGCGACCGGGGCCCGCAACGCGCTGGTGCTGGTCCGCGGTAAGCCCACCGACCAGCTGCCGGGACCCGGACGCCAGCTCAATACCGTCGCGGTCGCCGCAGGCTGGCCAAACGACGACGGCAGCGAGTTCCTGGATAACTACCTGCGGGTGACGCGGCGCGCAAAAGCCGTCGTGCGCAAGGTGTTCGGGAGTTGAGTCAGGGAGCGGGCGCGTCCAATCCCATCTCCGACGCCGTGTTCGAGGTGCTCAGCGCGGCGGAGGCTGATCGGGTGACGGCTCTGTACGCTCCGTTGGCGGACGCCGTCCGGGAACTCGTCGACGCCACCATCCGGACTGCGGCCGACGACGACGTCATCGGCAACGCGCGAACCGCGATTCTTGCCGTCACTGCGCTACTGCGGCAACGGACCAGGCCGGTCGGAGTGAGTTATCGCGTCGACGGTCGCCCGCTGCCGTTGGGTAACGCCGTGGTCGGCGCGTGCAACCCGATCGCCCCGCCAATCGTCGTCCGCCACGACGGCGATGGGCGCTGCTGGGGCGAGTTCATCCTCGGGTCGGCGTACGAGGGCCCGCCCGGCCTGGTGCACGGCGGCGTCAGCGCACTGGTACTTGACCACATGCTCGGCGAGGCGGCTAGCGAGGGGTTGTCCAAGGCGCGTTTCACCGGAACCATCACCGTGAAGTACCTGCGCGGCACTCCTCTGGGTCCGCTTCGTTCCGATGCTTGGATTGACCGCAGGCAGGGCGTCAAAGTCTTTGCACGGGGCACTATTTCGGATGCGAAAGGAGTAACCGTGGAGGCAGAAGGTGTCTTCATCGAGCCGGCGTGGGCGCGGGAAGCTCAATGAAGTTCTACGTCAGCAGTGCCTTCTCGAACACCCGCGAGATCATCGAGATCGCCAAGGCCGCTGACGAACTCGGCTATGACGGCATCGGCATCCCGGACCACGTCGTCAACCTCGAGACCCTCGACACCCCGTACCCGTACACCAAAGATGGGCAACGGCGGTGGCAGCCGTTCACCGACTGGCCCGATCCCTGGGTCCTGGTGGGCGCCCTTGCGCAGGTGACGTCACGGCTGCGGTTCGTCAACACGGTCTACATTCCCGCGATGCGAAATCCCTACTCGGCGGCCAAAGCCATCGGCACCGCAGCAGTTTTGGCGTCCGGTCGGGTGGAGCTCGGCATCGGCGTCGGCTGGTGCCGAGAGGAATTCGCTTTGATGGGTGAGCAGTTCGCGGCCCGCGGTAAACGTACCGACGAGATCATCGACTTGATGCGGACGCTGTGGGAACCGGGCTGGTCGGAGTTCGACGGCGAGTTCTACCAGGCACCGCGGTTGGAGATGCAGCCGAGCCCGCCGCCGATACCGGTCTATGTCGGCGGGCTCAGCGACGCCGCGCTCCGGCGCGCAGCCCGCAATGACGGCTGGATCGGCGACCTGATCAGCACCGATCGCGCTGTCGATGCGGTTGGCCGGCTGCGGGAACTGCGCCTCGAAAACGGGCTGTCACTAGACGATTTCACCATCCTGACACCGCTCACTGACGCCTTCACCACTGGCGATTATCAGCGGGCAGCCGACGCCGGTATCACCGGCATCATCACCATGCCGTGGATGTTCTACGCCGGGCCGGACGCCACCTTGGCCGACAAGATCGATGGCATGCAGCGCTTCCGCAAGGACCTGGCACTCGACAGCTAGTGTTTTTCACTGGTCGAAGTCACGACACTTAACCAGTGGTGATGACACGCAGGCTCGCCTTGGTTTAAGTCTCGGCGCCCGCGCGCGGCCCGCCGGCTATGTCAACCCGCTGATCCCACCCCGGCCGAACAGCAGCCCGCCGGTGCCGCCGGTACCGACGCCGCCGGGCGTCGTGCCAATCCCGGCGTTACCGCCGTCGCCGCCGTCGCCGAACAGCACGGCGTTGCCGCCGGTACCGCCGTCACCACCGGTCGAATTGAGGCCCTCCCCGCCGGGGCCGCCGTTAGCGCCGTAGCCGACCAGCGCTGCGTTGCCGCCGTTGCCGCCGGC
>JBEKNM010000085.1:0-11389 GCA_049522835.1 Mycobacterium sp. | reverse complement strand
AGTCCGAAGGTCAAAACCCCCGCGCAGGTGATGACGCCTATCACCCGCACCGCTGCGGCGGTGACGATGAACACAAAGAACAGGCTCAAGATGAGCAACCAGAGGACGTTAACGTCTAGTGCGAGTTCGTTCCCCAAGATAACGGCGCCCACAATACTCTTGGCTGACCACGTCTTCGCAGGTCAGGCACAGATCTAGCCTTCTAGAATGAAGGTACACCCGCGCCCCTAGCGTACGTAAGCCGTACGCCCAAGAACCCAGCTGGCGGGTCACGGCGGACCCCACTTCACCGCCGAGCCTGACAACCGATCTAACGAAGAACGGCCTCGAAAGCGCGTACCAAGCCAATTACCAAGCCAATTACCAAGCGAGGCAAGGAGCTGTCCGGCGACTGAGCAACCCGCCTGGGGGCGGCCAGATCCGCCGCGACACCCAACGGGAGCGCCGTACCCAGGGGGCCTGGTGGGCTCCGCAAGGCCCCGTAAGGTGACGAAAGTCTTGAAAACGTCTTGAAAATTACGTAGAAGCGACGTTTTCGCAGGTAACACGTGGTGCGCGACATTCGGATTGAACCAGGTCGCGCAGCTCGGCGTCGGTGAGCGGGTCCTTGTCGCGGGCCCTAGGTGCGGGCCGATCGGCTCAGTCAAACACCGGCTCAGACAGTATTAGTAGGACGTTTTTCGCTTTCATACTTCTTGGTCATGTGCTCGACAGCCTGGTTTTGCGACTGCGCCAGGACGTCTCGCGCTTCGCTGGCGCGCGCCGCGGCATCCAGCGTCGGCTGCGCCTGGCCTTGGAAATGCGGCATCACTTCGGCCGCGAACAATTCGGCGGACCGTTTGGTTGCCGCCGGATTGGCCCATTCCTGACCCATCTGCAGCACGCAGCCGAACCCGCCGGACTGATCCCACATCCGCTGCACTTGTTCCCGCGCTCGCTCCGGCGTGCCGATTACACCTGCCCCGTTATCGTTGATGACGTCGATCATCTCGTCGATTTGCTCCCCCGGCATGGTCATCTGCGGGAACGCCGCCACCTTCTGGAAGTACCGGAACCACGGCTCGAGGCCGAATTTCACCTCGGCGCGGGCTTGCTCGTCGGTTTCGGCGATATGGAACAGGCTGACGAGGCTCCAGTTCTTGCGGTCGACCTGTGTGCCGAAGGCTGCTGCGCGCTCTTCGGCGATGTCCCAGTGGTAGGCAAGAGCGTTGAAGCCCTCGATAGTCAGCGTTGCCCCGATCGACAGCAGGCCGATTCCGTGCTTGCCTGCCAGCCGCGCGCCGGTCGGCGAGGCGACCGCGGCGACCGCCAGCGGGATCCCACCGTCGGTGTAGGGGGCAAGCTGCAACTGTGCGTCGACCAGCTGGTGCGTAGCGGTTTTGGCGGTCACGGTCTCCCCAGCCAGCAGCCGGACCACAATGTCGAGATTGGTTTCGAGCAGTTCGCGAGTATCGGTGGGGGTTAGCCCGATCATTGCCGAATCGGTGGGCAGTGAGCCCGGTCCGAACCCGCCCATCGCCCGACCGTGGGTGAGGTGATCGAGCAACATCAACCGGTCTGCAACCCAGAGCGGGTTGTGGTACGAGAGCGAAATGACCCCCGTCCCAAGCCGGATCCGCTTGGTGCGTTCGGCAGCGGCGGCGATGAAGATCTCCGGTGAGCTGATGATCTCGCTGCCGGCCGAGTGATGCTCACCCAACCACACTTCGTCGAAGCCGACGGCGTCCAGATGTTCGACGAACTCCAGGTCGCGCTGCAAAGCCAGCGTCGGATTGGTGCCCGCGCGGTGGAATGGGGCGATGAAATATCCGAACCTGAGCTTCGCCATTGAGGCCCCTTCGCAAATCGAGTTGTCCGAACCATAACTCTCGCCGGTTGACCTAGGCCAGGTGGGACGAGTCTCGATGTTGCTCCGCCCATGCGGCCAGCTCAACATGGCCCCATCGGCTCGGGAGCAAGTCTTGGTCGTACCAGAGTTTTACGGCACGATCACGGGTTGTGCCGAACCCAAAAAGCACTAGGCCGCCGGGTGGTGCATGACCAACCCGACGGCCTCGTGCGTTTCTGACTGTCAGCAGTCGAGGCCACTAACGCAGCCGGTGAGGGTGGCAACGTGAGCGCCGGGCGCAGGTGTCTGGGCGGCTGCTGGCGCGACGCTAACGGCGGGGTGCGTCCCTGCCGTCGTGTTGTCCAGAGAGCCAACGCCGACACCGCCGCCGAAGCCGAGCGCAAAAGCGAGCGCAAAAGTACCACCGAATATCGCGACAACTTTCTTGGTTCCCGTCATCGGACTCTCCCTTTCAGCTTCATGTTATCGATAAGTAAACCGTACACCTGTGCAACTGTTGCTACAAGGCATACTGTTCCGGTATTGGCCGGTTGTGGCATTTTTCACTTTTGCGGTGATGGCGCAGCATTCGAACATCGAGGGACGGGCCGATGCGGTGGCGTCCACGCTTCGCGTGGGGCAAAGGGGCACGAGTACGCACACGGAAGTGATCGAGTCATCGGGGCGTCACACATCGCGAGGTGGAATAAGCAGCACCGCGCCGTGACCGCGACCAGGACGGCGCTGTTACGGAAATATGCGTGCCACCAAGCAGTTGCACGGACCGCTTGGCGCGACCGGCTATTTTTCCTTGGTGATCAACTTCCGCAGGGCCACCCTGTCGGGCTTGAGTAGCTCGGCGATGTGCGGGTGGTCCACCTCGGCGACGATGATCTCGCCCACCTCCTGATTGACCTCGCTGAAGATGCCGTGGGACTTCATCTTCGACGTCTGATAGAGGTTGTCCTCGGTGGGGGTGACGTAATACACCGCATCGGCCTTAAAGCGGTGCACCAGCCAGAGGTGGATCAAAGTCATCAGGCGCTTTTGACGTAGCTTCTCGGCAAAGGTGTTCTGGTCGCGCACTGTCAGGATGCTGCGGCCGTGCCGGTCTTTTATGGGATCCACGATCACATTGGCGAGCTGCTCTTCGCCGTCGCCGTAGATGCCGAGTTCGAGCACGTCCGAGCCGGCGCGTCGCGGCCGCAGCTGCACGCGCAGCTTCTCCGGAAGCTGGTAGTACTCGCTCCACATCGCCAGCCATTCCTCCAGCAGCTTCTTCGGCACCTCCGTCTGCACCAGGTGCTGGCTCTGAGTGGAACCCTCGCCCATGGCCTTGGTGGTCGCCGTGCGGCCAGACGATGCGCCCAGCGCGGCATCGCTCCGCGGCCCGCCGACCAGGGTTTGTGGAGTGCGGTAGGGAGACTCGACCAGGCGCATTTTGCGCTGCAACCGAGCCAGCGCCAGCATGCCATCCTGCTTGAGGGCGGTAGCGAACTCTTCGGCGGCGACGCCGTCGATCTGGTGCCCGCCGTAGGTGATGAAGTTGAAGACGAAGCCCATCTTGCCGAGCTCCTCGGGGAAGCGCTTCATCTCCTCGTCGGTCATGCCGGTGGTGTCCCAGTTGAACGACGGCGACAGGTTATAGGCCAGCATCTGGTTCGGAAACTCGGCATGGATCGCCTCGGCGAACTCCCGGGCGTCGGCCAGATCCGCGGTCTTCGTCTCCATCCAGAGGATGTCGGCGAACGGCGCAGCCGCCAGAGACTTGGCGATCGCGTACGGAATGCCGCCGCGGACCTGGTAGTAGCCCTCCGGGCTCCTCGCCAGCTCGGGGTCCCATGGCGGGTCGGCGGCCAACTCCTTCGCCTTCTCCCGCGCCGCGTAGTGCGACGTCCGGGCGGCGAACTGCCGCCACTGCCCGGGGCTCATGCTCGCCGGCTCGTCTTCGCTCACGCGGAATGCGAGCACCTCCGCCACGGCGTCGCTGTAGGTCATCAGCCCGGCGTCGTCCTCCCAGGCGGCCACGAACCGCGACTCGACTTGGTCGAACAGGTCGTCGATCGAGTCCTGCCCGTTCTCCCGCCAGGTGTTGACGGCGTCGGAGACCAGGCCCAAGATGCCCTGCCGCTCAAGCCACGCGTTGGCGAAGGCGTACTCCGCGTCGGCAAGCGCGTACAAGAGGTGGCCGTTCAGCTCCTTGACGCCCAGCTCGTAGAAGCGCCGCACCAGCGCCAGGAAACAGCCCTTGTAGGAAGGAATGTCCAGGTTGGTGGCGCCGAGCAGGAACGCCTGGTCGCGCTCGTCGGAGCGGCTGTCGATCAGGTTTGCCGCCTCGGCGTCGGTGCGCGCGACAATGATGCCCGGCACCCGCATGATGTCAAGCTGGAAGCGGGCGGCGTTGAGGCGCTTGATCTGTTCGTCGGAGGGCACCAGAACCTTGCCGCCCTGATGGCCACACTTCTTGGTACCCGGCCGCTGATCCTCGATGTGGTATCCCGGCACCCCGACCTCGACGAAGCGGCGGATCAGGTTGCGCACGTGCGGGTCACCGCCGTGGCCCGTGTCGGCGTCGGCGATGATGAACGGGCGGTAGTCATATTGTTTTGCCGCGGCGCGCTGGCGTTCACTCATGTGCAGGCGTAGGTACTCCTGATTGCGGTCGGCGGTGAGCAGGGCGCGCACCAGTACCGCGGCGTCGTCGGGCACCTGACTAAGCGGGTAGCTGGCGAGGTCGGGCCCGGGATCCTCGTTAGCGGAGCCCTTTGCCGAGGTTGCCCAACCGCCGAGGTAGATCGCCTCGATGCCCATCCGCTTCAGGCTGACTGCCTGTCCGGGCGAGTAGGGACCGAAGGTTGTGATGCTCTTTTTCGCCGCGAAGAGTTCGCGCAGGCGGTCATAGAAAGCTGCCGCTGCGTTTCGTGCCACGGTGTAATCGGTGGGGATTGTGCCGCGCTGCTCTACGACTTGGCGAGCCGTGTAGAGGCGAATGATGCCGGCAAAGCGTGAGCCGTCGAAGTATCGCTGCGTGGCGGCGACATCCTGTTCGAAGGGTGTTTGAACCTCAGTGTCCGTTTCGATGATGGCCATACGCTCTGCTCCTCTTCAGCACGATTTTGCTGAATGTGAGTCTATCCCCGGACGAAGGCATTGAATCACAGGTATCACCGCTCGTCGGGTGACTACCGGTCCGAGCCGAAACCGTTGTCCCGTGCTGGGGCGCTGGCCGGTCAATGGTTCGGGTCAGGTGATGGTGGTTCCCGATTGAGCCACCGGCACAGGCGAAGGTGCGGCTGAACACGGTGACGCTGCGCTCGTTATGGGTCAGCGTTACCGACCTGGATGCGCTCATCGCCGCGCGCACGGCAAAGTAGCGCGCGCCTAGCGGAGCTCAACGCTCGCACGCTCTTTCAACCACTCCCGCTGACAACGTATGAACTCCGCGTCGACGACCTTCCCGTGACCCGGGACGTAGATTGCCTCGGGCCCACCAATCGCGAGTATGCGATCAAGGGTCGCGGGCCAGGCCGCGACATCGGAATCGGCGTCGATCGCGGGTTCTGCGGACTCCTCGACAAGATCACCGGTAAACACCACTACCCGACGGTCGTCGTGCGACCCCGTTGCCACCACGACTAAGTCCGACGTGGTGTGGCCACGGCCCGGGTGGGTGATCGTCACGGTACGGTCGCCGAGGTCGACGACGGCTTCGTAAATGGCTTTGTAGGTATCGTGCTGCGGCGGCCGCAAGGCCGCGAGCGCGCGGTCGACCTCCGCGGCGTCGGCCCCGTAGTGCAGCGCGTCGTCGCGAATCTGGCCGGCAGCCGACGACAGGTATTCGACAACCTCGGGTGCGCAGTAGATGTCCGCTTCGGCGAACAGCGAGGAACCCAGCACATGGTCGAAGTGCTTGTGCGTCAAAACAACATGGCTGATCGGACACCCGGCAATCTGCCGCACGTCGTGGTCGATCGCAGCCGCTTCGGCAAGCGTGGTACCGGTGTCGACGAGCAGCGCTCCGGTACGGCCTCGTACGAGCCCGATGGTGACATCGCAGAACGGCAGCCGACAGCGATGCACACCGCCGGTGAGCTGCTCCCACGCGAGATACACAGAGAGGAAGGTAGCGCCCCACGGCGGCCTCGAAAGTACGATTCGCTGATGGCTTCGAGATCTCCGCGAAAACCTTCGCGATGGATCGTCGTGGCGGCCGCGGCCATCGTGTTCCTCGTCGCGGCGTCGACGTGGGTGCTGCTGCATCGCTCCGGTTCGGGCAGACCGGCTGGTGCGTCGCCGTCGTCCACCTCGCCGGCCAGGCCAAACGGTACCCAGGTCACAACGGTGGTCGCGGTCGACGCAAATGGTCAACCGGTCAACGGTTACCGGGAGGTGCCCACCTCGGAAGATCCGAGCAATGTCACCAACGTCTTCGACTGCGACGTGTCGCCGGCGGCGGTGGCCAACGACATCTATTACTGCGCGCCCGACGCAGCCGGGGCCGACGTGTGTTGGCCATCAACACCGGGGACTTTGCTGTGTCTCGATGACCCCTGGGACAAGGAGCTTCGCCGGGTCGCCTACGCCGGTCCGCTCTCCCAGGTGCAGCCGACACCTGCACCGGCACCTTTTGCGCTGTTCCTCGATGACGGCACGCGATGCCGCCTGCGCAATGGCGGCGCCTGGGGCGTCCGTGATGACGGCTTGGTCGGCGCTTACGGCTGTCCCAACGAAACTCCCGCTGTGCTTGTGCCCGTGCCGCCGAAGGCCGGCGAGTCGGCGATCGACCGGTCGCAGCCCTTGTGGACGGTCAAAGTCGGTTCCCTGGGTGGGGGCGAACCGCACCTGCCGCCTCCCCAAACGCGTACGGTGACCACCGCGTGGTTCGCCGGTACCTCCGGGCCCACGTGATGCGGCCGGTGCTGCGTGCAGCCGACCGCTGGCGGAGCTGAATGAGTGGCTGCATCCGTTCGAGAAGTACTGGCGTGCGCGGCTGGCTGCACTCGCCGAGACAGCAGAGGAGTTGGAATGAGCCACCCGACCAAGACGTCCGAGACGTCTGAGCCTGCGACAATCCGGGTAGACCAATACGTCGCGGCGCCACCGGAGAAGGTGTGGCGGCTGTTGACCGAACCCAAGTTGCTGCGACTGTGGTGGGCCGAGGGCCAGGTGGCTGCGGTGGTTGGCCACCAATTCACTCTCGATGTGGCGGCCTACGGCAAGCAAATCTGCAAGGTGCTCGAGGTGGATGAACCGCACCGATTCGTCTACACCTTCAGCGCAGCCTGGACCCTCACCTGGCGCCTCGAGGCCGAAGGCACTGGCACCCGGGTCTTCTTGGAACACAGCGGCTTTGACCTGGACGACAAGCGGATGGCCGAAGCTTTCAATCGGATGGGTCCCGGGTGGCGCGACGTCGTTCTGCCCCGCCTCGCAGAATCTGCTGCACGGGTGTAAGTCCCCGTCCGGCATCCCGACGAACCCCGAGCAGGAGCGACGCCATGCGCACAGTCGTCATCACCAAGCAGGGCGACCCATCGGTATTGCAGGTGCAGCAGCGCCCGGACCCACCCCTGCCGGGCCCGGGCCAACTGCGGGTCGCCGTACGCGCCGCGGGAGTGAACTTCGCCGACCACCTCGCCCGCGTCGGCCTGTATCCAGACGCGCCGAAACTTCCGGCAGTCGTTGGCTACGAAGTCGCCGGGACCGTCGAGGCTGTCGGCGACGGCGTCGATCCGAGCCGCGTCGGCGAACGAGTTCTGGCCGGAACGCGATTCGGTGGTTACGCCGAAATCGTCAACGTTGCGGCCAGTGACTCCGTCGCGCTCCCCGATGCTCTGAGCTTCGAACAGGGCGCCGCGGTCCCGGTCAACTACGCGACCGCGTGGGCGGCCCTGCACGGGTACGGGTCCCTGCGCGCCGGTGAGCGGGTGCTTGTTCACGCTGCCGCCGGCGGCGTCGGCATCGCCGCCATCCAGTTCGCGAAGGCTGCGGGGGCCGAGGTGCACGGCACTGCCTCTCCGGGAAAACACCAGAAGCTGATCGAGTTGGGTGTGGACCGCGCGATCGACTACCGCCGCGACGGCTGGTGGAAGGGCCTTAAAGATTCGAGCCCATATGACCTCGTGCTCGACGCACTCGGCGGGACTTCGCTGCGGCGGTCCTATGGTCTGCTGCGCCCAGGCGGAAGGCTTGTCGGCTACGGGGTTTCGGCGATACAGAAGGGCGAGAAACGCTCGCTGCGCAGAGCGGCACCGCACGCTATCTCGATGCTGCGCGGCTTCAACCTGCTTAATCAGCTTCAGGAATCAAAAGCCGTGATCGGCCTGAACATGCTGCGGTTGTGGGACGACCGCGGCACCCTTGAGCCGTGGATCACTCCGCTGATCAAGGCGCTGAACGACGGCACGATCTCCCCCGTCGTTCATGCGGCCGTGCCCTTCGCCGAAGCGCCCGAGGCGCACCGGATTCTTGCCGCACGGGAAAATATCGGCAAGGTCGTCCTGGTGCCCTGAGCATTGCACCAATCGACATGGCTATATTTTCCAGCCGCAGTTAGCGAGAATGTGGTATGGAATCCACAACAGCGAGCACACTTCACCGAATCGGGTTGGCTGGCGCGGGGCTGGCACTTCTGATAGCGCTGGTCGGCATCGGCGGCAACGGCGACGGTCGAACGACGGCGCCACTAGCGCCGAAAGTGACGACCGTCGGTCGGACTCTTGCAGAAGCGCCGGGCACCGGGCCGTTGACGATATCGAGTCCTGCGTTCGCCAACGGTGCGCCGATCCCAGTGCAATACACCTGCCAGGGGGCCAACATCGCGCCACCGTTGACGTGGTCGGCGCCGTTGGGGGCTGCACTCGTTCTCGACGACCCCGATGCTGTCGGCGGACTGAAGGTGCACTGGATCGTGACCGGAATCGCCCCCGGTTCTGGCAGCACCGCAGATGGTCAGACTCCAGCTGGAGGAAGCGCCCTTCCGAACACGGCCGGCCTGGCCGCGTACGCCGGGCCCTGCCCGCCGGCGGGCACCGGCACACACCACTACCGGTTTACGCTCTACCAGCTTCCCAACACGTACGAGTTGCCCGGCGGACTGGCCGGCGTGCAAGCGGCGCAGACGATTGCAGGGGCTGCAACCGCACAGGCCCAGTTCACCGGAACGTTCGGGGGCTGACGCCCTGCTTATGTCGCGTCGTCGATCGCCTGATAGGCGGCGTTGTAGCCGGGAGTGAAGGTGATGCCCGGGCCGCCATGACATCCCGCGCCGCCAAGGTAAAGCCCATCGATCGGAATAGGATGGTCGAGGAAGCCTTTGGGTCCAGGCCGATTGGGCCCCATCAGATCCGGATGCAACAGCCCATGGCAGAAGTCGCCATCTGGTGCGCCGAACATGGTGTTCATATGGTAGGGCGCGAATGTGATATGGCGTATCACAATGTCCTTGAAGTTCGGAGCAAACCTCGTGATTTTATCGATAACACGTTGTGCCATTTCGTTTTTGAGGTGCCCATGCTGGTCGCGGCTGGCTTCTACCGGGAAGGCGTAGGCGAATGCGCTTGCCGCGTGCCTACCGGGTGGCGCGAGCGTGGGATCGTGTGCCGAGGGGATCTGCAGTCCCATCGACGGGTTGTCTGGGACGATCCCCCGCCGGCAGGTCTCCCACTGCAGCTGTTGCTCTTCCGGTGAGCCGAAAATACCGACCGACTGTTGCATCCCCGGCTCGTTCAACAATTCATAGGGCGGGGCGAATTGGGGCAGTCCGTCGAGGGCGAAGTGGATTTGCACGAAAGAGGCGCGGTGGTCGCGGCCGGAGACACGCGAAACTAGTTCCGCAGGAACGTGTTCGGACGCTATGAGCTCGGTGAGTGTGACGTCCGGCGACAGGTTGGACACTACGATCGGCGCCGAGATCATGGAGCCGTCGCGCAGCCGCACACCGGTCACCGCCCCGCGCTCGACGAGGATCTGCTCAACTTTCGTACGGAATCGCATCTCGCCGCCGTGGGAGACGAAGAGCTCGCGTAGATGCTCGGTGAGTGCACCGATGCCACCTTTGAGCTTGGTCATCATGACGGTACCGCCTGTGTTGTCCAAGGGGACCGCCAGCGCGAACGCCAGACAGGTGGCGCTGCCTGGCGTATAGGGTCCGCGGTAGGTGGAGTTGACGGCCAGAAACGCGAGCATTCCGCGCATGACCGCATGCTTTTCTTTGTCGGGCAAGAAGCGATCGATCACATCCATCGCCGACCCGAACAGCATCTCGTGAATCGCTCGGCGTTCGGCGTCGTTGGTTGCGCAGGCGTACATTTCGTCGAGGGTCTTGGGCGGCTTGCGCACCTCGAATCGACCGAGCGCGCGCGCGGGGCCCTGGCTCCAGCCGATCAGCTCGGCCATGCCGGTCACGGCATCGAGCCCGTGCTTCTCGCCGAGGTGCGTCATCAGCTGGATTGGGTCGCGACAAAAGATCATCGGCTCTTCGCCGGATTCGCCGATGTTGGTCGACATCACCTCGGGCTGCACCGTGGGCAGGGTGTCCAGCCCGAGATCCTTGGTGATCTGGCTTGCGGTGGGGAACTGCACCGAACCTGCGATCTCATACCGGAAGCCGTCGATCAATTCGACGGTCGCCGCCATGCCGCCCGCGTAGGTATTGGCTTCCAGGCATAGCGTGCGCAGGCCCGCGCGTTGCAGGATCGCCGCGGCAGTGAGCCCATTGTGCCCGGCACCTACCACGATTGCGTCATAGTCTGTGTTCGTCATAATCCTGCCCTCCTTCGAGTCAGCGCGTGACAAGAATATGTCAGTACTGACATGATAGGAAGATGGCAGTTGTGACACGAGGCGCCTGGGATACGATCGGCGTGAGATGACAATGCTTGTTCGTAAGCCGACCAACCGTCATGAGTTACGCCGACGTTCGACGCATGAAGCGCTCCGCCGGGCTGCGTTAAAAAGCTTCGCCTGCAAGGGATTCGCTAATGTGACGGTAACCGAGCTGGCCCGGGAAGCCGGCGTTACCGAACGCACCTTCTTTCGGCATTTTCCAACCAAGGAGGCTGTGCTCTTCCAGGATTACGAGACCCAGTTGGAATGGCTCGCCGAAGCCCTTGCGCGGCGTCCAGCCTCTGAGTCGCTCTTCGATGCGGTCCTGGCCAGCGTTGCCGCCTTCCCGCACGACCTTGAAGTGGTCCGGCAGGCGGCGACGGCCCGCGCGGAGTTGATCAGTGCGGACCGTATCGCGAGTCATTTACAGGTGGTGCAGTCGTCTTTCGCTTCCGTCCTGACCGAGTTCGTCAAGAGGCGGAACCCGGACGTCGATCTGGCCGCCGAGGTCGCGGGCTCCGTACTCGCGGCGGCCCTTGTCGTGGCAGTTGAGAATTGGGGCCGAAATGGCTGTGTCGGCGACCTCGGTGAGGTCGTGACCACGAGTCTGAATCTGGTCCGATCCGGTTTGGCGCAACTGGCTTAGTCCGCTGTCGGCGTTCGGGTGGCCAATCGAAGCAACCCGCGACGTAACGCGTTGTCGCGGTGTCCGGCATCGAGTTCGACCAGCGCAAT
>JBEKNM010000084.1:0-11406 GCA_049522835.1 Mycobacterium sp. | reverse complement strand
CATAGTGTCCAAGGCGACAACGGCGACAACTCGCGTCAGCGCCGCCGCGTCGCCGGCGGCCTGTCCGCCCAGGACCTCTTACGCCGCGAAGGACGGTTGTAGGTCCGTTTAGTTCGAGCCGCCAGCTTCGGCGCTGTCCGATTTCGCCTGCATGATGGGAGCATCGCGCGGCCGCTCGATCTGCTGCTCGGCTTCCGCGGCCGGGTCTTTAGCGAGCAGCACCTGTATCGCGTTGTTGAAGAAAGCGACCGTGGGAACGGCCAGCAAGGCGCCCACAATCCCCGCAACCACACCGCCGGTGGAAATAGCCAGCACCACCGCGAGCGGGTGAATCGAGACCGCGCGACCCATCACCAGTGGCTGCAGCAAATGCGCCTCAATCTGATTGATCAGTATCAGCAAACCGAGCGTGGCCAGCGCATAGACGATCCCCTTGGCGAGCAGAGCGACGATCACGGCCAGGAAGCCGGCGATCACGGCACCAACCAACGGGATGAAGGCACCAAGAAACACCAACGAGGCCAGCGGCAGCGCCAGCGGCACACCCATGATCGCCAACCCCGCGCCAACCCCGGCCGCATCGGTCAGGGCCACCAGAAATGTTGCCCGCACGTACCCGATCAGCGATCCGTATCCGGCACGGCCGGCGTCGAGCACTCGCTCACGGACGTCGACCGGGAAGATCTTGACCACGTATTGCCAGATGTTGCGGCCGCCGTAGAGGAAGAAAATCAGCGTGAACAGCACTAACACAGCCGCTGTGACCACCTCGGTGAGGGTGGCCGCGGTCGACAGCGCACCACTGGTCAACTTCGCCTGATTGTTGTGCAACGCCTGGATCGCAGCGTTGCCGGCATTTTCGATCTGTTCGCTGCGCAAATGCGCCGGCCCGTGGATCAGCCACCTGCGGGTGCTCTCGATGCTGCGGGTCACCTGCTCGGTCAGATCGGGCAATCCGACGATGAACTGGCTGACGACGAACGTCAGGGTGCCGCCCAGAAACGCGAATCCGCCAAGCACCACCAGCGCCACTGCGGCGCCACGCGGCAACCCCCGCCGGTCCATCCAGTCGACCGGCGGCACCAGCAACGCGCTGAGCATCAACGCAAGCAATACCGGAACGACGATGATTTCAAGCTTCTGCAGGACCCACAATACGGCGATGAACGCGGCCAGGACGACCAGCAAACGCCATGCCCAGGCCGCTGTCTTGCGGATCAAGGGTGCGACCGCAGCGTCGTCGAAGTTTGCCGACATTCGGCCAGCCTAGCTGCCGGGGTGCCGCGCAAGGCCGCCCGAAGTTTGGCTCAGGGGCCGTGTGGCAGGCACGATCCGGTTACGACCGAGACACACCGAAGACACACTCAGAGATCCGTAACGATCGTCGCGCCACCTGCACGGTTACCCTAAAGTACGTGTCGTATGACGCCGCCATCCGTAGGCTTGCCCGCGCGCGCGAGGAGGCGCCGCGTGGCAAATACTGGTGGGCGCGCTGGGTGGTGCTCGGCATCGTCGGAATCGTGCTTGCCGTCGAGGTCGCGCTGGGCTGGCACCAGGTGGCCAAAGCCTGGACGAGTTTGTACGAAGCCAACTGGTGGTGGTTACTGGCTTCCGTAGTCGCTACGGCCGCGTCGATGCACAGCTTCGCCCAGATCCAGCGCACCCTGCTGAGGTCGGCCGGGGTACATGTCAAGCAGTTACGCTCGGAGGCCGCCTTTTACGCCGCCAACTCGCTGAGCACCACACTGCCCGGCGGGCCGGTGCTGTCGGCCACGTTTCTGCTCCGTCAGCAACGCATCTGGGGCGCCTCGACCGTGGTGGCGTCCTGGCAGCTCGTGATGTCGGGTGTATTGCAGGCGGTGGGATTGGCATTGCTCGGACTCGGCGGAGCATTCTTCCTGGGCGCGAAGAACAACCCGTTTTCGTTGTTGTTCACCCTCGGTGGCTTCGTCGCGTTGCTGCTGCTGGCCCAGGCGGTGGCGTCGCGACCCGAGCTGATCGAAGGGATCGGCGGCCGGGTCTTGTCGTGGGTCAACTCGGTTCGCGGCAAACCGGCCGACACCGGCCTGGAAAAGTGGCGCGAGACGCTCACCCAGCTCGCATCGGTGAGCCTGGGGCGGCGCGACTTGGGTGTGGCGTTCAGTTGGTCGCTTTTCAACCGGGTCACCGATGTAGCCTGCCTCGGCTTCGCTGCGTATGCGGCCGGCGACCACGCGTCGGTAGCCGGGTTGACGGTCGCCTGCGCGGCCGCTCGTGCGGTCGGCACGATTCCGCTGATGCCCGGCGGGTTGTTGATCGTCGAGGCGGTGCTGGTGCCCGGCCTGGTATCCAGCGGCATGACCTTGCCGAGCGCTATCTCGGCGATGCTGATCTATCGGGCGATCAGCTGGTTGCTCCTCGGCGTCATCGGTTGGGTGGTGTTCTTCTTCATGTTCCGCACCGAGAACACCGCTGACTCCGACGACGACCCACCCACCGGGCCTCTCCCGGCTCTGCAGGGTCCACTAGCGCCACCCGAGCGAACCCCCGGAAGCGACGGTTAGCCGACGTTGTTCTGCCGCGACGGGCCCGGGAGCGTGCCGCCCGCCGCGCCCCCGGCACCACCGGGCAGTGCAGGCATTCCACCCGGCAGCCCACCAGCGCCCTGCGCCTGCTGGATGAGGCCCATGGCCTGGGGGAGGCTGATCGGCAGCTTGCACTGTGCCGAAAGGCCGGCCAGCGGTTGCGACATGGACGTCATGTCGGTGGCGACCTTGGGGTTGGCCTCGAAGTAGGACTTCAACGACGTCAGCGATTGCGGGCCGGCTTGCTGCTGCAGCATGGTGGTCATCGTCTGGTTGGTCTCTGGATGCGAGTCCAGGTAATCGCCCATCGACTTGGCGACCGAACCTATCGTCCTGGCGATTTCACTGGCCGCGCACGGGTCGTTAGCGCCGGTGGCCGCAGGCCCGGCCATAACAGCGATGGCAGCGCCCGGCACTGCGGCGGCGATCAGCCCCGTGAAGAGCCTGCCGCGCCTGGTTGCAATGCGTGTCTTCATGCAATAGCTCCTAACGAATTGCGAATACGCGCGCTGCGCAACCGGCTGCGATAACGATCGGAGTCCCCCGACACCCGCGCGGCCATCTGACATCCTGCCATCTCTGAGGTCTTGGTTGCCAACTCGGGCGACCGAGATCCTGCTTCGCAGGTCTCTGGCCGCGACCGAATCGTTGCAGTTCAGCTGCCGATAAGCCGCCCAAGCACACAGTCCACTGGGGTATCCTCGCGCGTGCACGCACTGCGTACCAATGCGGGGAGTCTGAAATCCAGCAGTTCATGATGCGCCTAAGCCGCAACCTGCGCAGGCACCGCTGGTTAGTCTTCACAGGCTGGTTGCTTGCACTGGTTCCAGCGGTCTATTTGGCGTTGACGCAGTCCGGGCATCTCACCGGCGGTGGCTTCGAGGTTCCCGGGTCGCAGTCGCTGGTGGTCCACGATCAGCTCCAGGATCAGTACCACGACCAGGGGGTGTCCTCGTTGGCGCTGGTGGCCGCCCCCCGGCCCGATGCCAGCTACCCGGACATCAATGACGCGGTCGTGCTGTTGCGACAGATCGCCGGCGAGTTCCCCGGCGTGACGGAGATGCCCAACACCACCCAACGCCCGCCGCAACCGGACCGGCCGTACGTAGTGTCGCTGCGGCTGGACGCGCGCAATTCCGGCACGAGTGACGTCGCCAAGCGGCTCCGCGAAAAAGTGGGCATCAGAGGCGATCAGTCCGGCCAGACCGCCAACGGCAAGGTACGGCTCTACGTCATCGGGCAGGGCGCGTTGAGCGCTGCCGCGGCGGCAAACACCAAACACGACATCGCCGAGGCCGAACGCTGGAATCTGCCGATCATTCTGATGGTGCTGCTCGCGGTGTTCGGTTCACTGGCCGCGGCGGCCATCCCGCTGGCCCTCGGTGTCTGCACCGTCGTAGTCACCATGGGCCTGGTTTTCCTGTTGTCGTCATTCACCACTATGTCGGTGTTCGTGACCTCGACGGTGTCTATGTTCGGCATCGCGCTCGCCGTCGACTACTCGCTGTTCATCCTGATGCGCTTCCGCGAGGAACTGCGCGCTGGCCGTCAGCCACGCGGAGCCGTGGACGCCGCGATGGCTACGTCCGGGCTCGCGGTGGTGTTGTCCGGCATGACGGTCATCGCCTCGCTCACCGGGATCTACTTGATCAACACGCCGGCGCTGAAGTCGATGGCTACCGGAGCAATTCTTGCTGTCGCGGTCGCGATGCTGACGTCGGCCACCTTGACGCCGGCGGCACTCGCGACGTTCGGCCGGGCGGCTGCCAAGAGGTCGGCGCTGCTGCACTGGTCACGCCGACCGGAGACCACTCAGTCCCGGTTCTGGAGCCGCTGGGTCGGATCGGTGATGCACCGGCCTTGGATATCGGCGCTGGCGGCCTCTACCGTCCTTTTGCTCATGGCAGCGCCCGCATCGTCGATGGTGCTGGGCAACAGCCTGCTGCGTCAGTTCGACTCGTCGCACGAGATCCGCGCCGGGGTGGCTGCGGCGGCCCAAGCGCTCGGGCCCGGTGCGCTGGGCCCCATTCAAGTGCTGGTCACCTTTCCCGACGGCGGTGCGGCATCGCCGGAGCACCGCCAGACAGTCGCCACGATCCGTCAGCGGATGACCAAGGCTCCCAACGTCATCTCGGTAGCACCGCCGCAGTTCGCCGACGACAATAGCAGTGCACTGCTGACCAGCGTGTTGTCGGTCGATCCCGAGGATATGGGCGCTCGGGAGACGGTCAGCTGGATGCGCGAACAGCTACCCAAGGTTCCAGGCGCAGGTGCCGCACAAGTGGACGTGGGCGGCCCGACCGCGCTGATCAAAGATTTCGATGACCGGGTGTCGGCGACCGAGCCGCTGGTCTTGCTCTTCGTTGCACTCATCGCATTCGTGATGCTGTTGGTCTCGATCCACTCGGTGTTCTTGGCCTTAAAGGGCGTGCTGATGACTTTGCTGTCGGTGGCCGCGGCCTACGGCAGCCTGGTGGTGGTCTTCCAGTGGGGCTGGCTGGAGAGCCTCGGGTTCCCACAGATCAGTTCGATCGACAGCACCGTTCCCCCGCTGGTGCTGGCGATGACCTTCGGGTTGTCGATGGACTACGAGATCTTCTTGCTCACCCGCATCCGGGAGCGTTTCCTGCACTCGGGCAACACCCGCGATGCGGTCGCCTACGGCGTGAGCACCAGCGCGCGCACGATCACCAGCGCCGCCGTGATCATGATCGCGGTTTTCATCGGCTTCGCATTCGCCGGCATGCCGCTGGTCGCCGAGATCGGCGTGGCGTGCGCCGTCGCGATCGCGGTGGATGCCACCATAGTTCGGCTGGTCTTGGTGCCGGCGCTGATGGCGATGTTCGCCCAGTGGAACTGGTGGCTGCCCCGTTGGTTGTCCCGTGTCTTGCCGTCGGTCGACTTCGACAAGCCGCTGCCCGAGGTCTACCTGGGTGACATTGTGGTCATTCCCGATTACATATCGGCGGCGATAGCGCCCAATGCGGACCTGCGGGGGGTGCTCAAGTCGGCAGCGAAGCTCAAGCGCCTGGCGCCCGACGCCATTTGCGTGGCCGACCCGCTCGCCTTTACCGGCTGCGGACGCAACGGCGGCGGAATCCAGGAGCTCGAAGAGCTGGCGGAGGAAGCGCGGGATGGCCGGGAGGGTGAGGCAACCGCCGCGCCCGGTGTGAGCCTGACCGACGCGAAGACCAGCACCAATGGTCACCCGGCCAGGAAGCTGGTCGGCGGCCTGCCGCCTCGCAATGGCATCGCGCGGGCGATTCCTTGGGGTGGCCGGCCGGTTCATCCCGTCACGCTGTGGCGGGGGCGGCTGTCGGTCGCCATCGACGCGCTTCAGATCAAAGCCGACAACACCGTCCGGCCAAGATACGAGCGACGCAGCCCGGTGGAGACCACCCACGTGCAATTGCCCACCGGCGACCGGCTGCTGATCCCGACCGGCGCGGAAACTCTGCGTCTGAAGGGCTACCTGATCATCTGCCGTAACAGTAGCCGCGATTACGCCGAACTTGCTGACATGGTCGACACCTTAGAACCGGAGACCGCTGCCGTAGTACTGGCCGGAATGGACAGGTATTACTGTTGTCAGTCACCCGAACGGCAATGGATCGCCACCCAGTTGGTCCGTCGGCTCGCGGATCCACATCCATCTGATTTCACCGACGATCGGTGGTCCCAACCGGATGCCAAAGCCGACTGGGAGGAGGTCAGGCAGCGCTGCCTGTCAGTGGCCGTGGCGATGCTGGAGGAGGCGAGGTGACGTTGGCAGCCGACCGACGCCCCGCACCGCCGCGTCAGCCCGCCGTTGAACAGAGCGGGCCCGGTGCCGATCCCGAAAAGCCGGTCGAGTTCTGGCCGACCGCCGCCATCCGCTCGGCCCTGCAAGGCGGCGACATCGCCACCTGGAAGCAAATCGCCGCCGCACTGAAACGCGACCCCTACGGGCGGACGGCCCGACAGGTTGAAGAAGTCCTCGACGGCACTCGGCTGTATGGCGTCTCCAAGGCGCTCTCGGAGGTGCTGGAGCGCGCCCGCACCCACCTGGAGGCCAACGAACGCACCGAGGTGGCCCGCCACGTGCGCCTCCTCATCGACCGATCCGGCCTGGGGCACCAAGAATTCGCGTCCCGCATTGGGGTAGATCCCGAGGATCTGGCCGCTTGCCTCGACGGCAGCACCAGCCCGTCGGCGTCCCTGATGATCCGGATGCGTCGGCTGTCGGACCGGTTCGTCAAGGTGAAGTCCGCGCGTTCAACCGACGGGGATTAACGGGAGTTGATCGGCGCCAAGTCGAGCACCAGCCAATCGTTGCCTCGTTTGGTCAGTGTCACTCGCAGTGCGGGCGCCGCCTGACTGGGTGGCTGACCGGGCGTGGTCTGGGTGACCCGCAGGATCACCGACACACTGGCGGCCGACGGCCCGAGGGCCTCGAGTCCGGCCGCCAGAGTGGCAGCCTGTGCGGTGATGTTGTGCTGGACCAGATCGGCACTGGACTTGGCGTACTGCTGCCTGAATGGGCCCGCTTGCTCCGGCACCATCATCGCCGCGGCCCGGTCGATGGAGCTCGTCGGGGCGCTCGGGGTGAACGCTGCAGCCGCCTCCGCCATCCCGGTCGCGATCTGGACCACATCTCGGGAATCCCTTTTGAAGTCGCGGTCCGACTTCGTCCAGTGCGTGTACCCGGTCAGCACCGCCGCCGACAGGGCGGCCGCGCACAGGAACACAACGGCCAATCGCAGCCCGGGCGCGTCGTCATCGGTACCCACGCTCACCGAATCGCGGCGCAGCAGCCAGAAGTTGACCGTCACACCTTCGACAATCAGCAGCACCAGCACCGAGCAAAGCGACACCCACCACAGGGGCCAGCCGAGCACCGCTCCGATAAACAACAACGCCGCGATCGCGGCCAGCGGGGCCACGATGTCGAAGGCCAGCAGCCGCCATAGGTTTCTCATCGGATCGACGCCAGCCCGGAGATCATCAGCTTGCCGTCCACGTTCGAGACATCGAGGCGCAGATTCCAGTGCACCGTCTGCGGCTTGGCACCGGCGTTCTCGCTGACCGAGGTCGCGACCAGCATCACCGAATCTGTCCGGGTGGCCAGCGGTGGCAATTTGGTGGTGACGACAGGCCGGGCCATTCCGGGCCGGGTGTCCAGGTCGTGATGCACCGTGTCGACGGCCACCGCCTCGATCTGGCCGGCGCTCCGCGACTGCAGTTTCTCCACCACCTGCCGGTACGGCTGCACCGCGGCGTCGAAGTCGGCGTTGAGTTCTCCGACCGTCCCGTCATGCAGCCGCTGCAGGCTGGCGTCGATGTTGCCGGCGTTCATGTTGATCAACACACCCGTCCAGCCGGCGGCGGTCTGCATGACGCGGGTCAGGTAGCTGCGTTCGGCAACGTCATCGCGGTGCGCAGACCAGATGATCACGCCGAGCGCGACTGCGGCGACCGACAGCAAGGCCAGAATGGTCGACGCGATGCCGTAATTGGAGAACATGCCGTCGTCTGAGGATTCGGGCTCTGCAGCAGCGTCATCGTCAGAGTTGTCGTCGTTCGGTGGCTCGGTTTGCTCGCCGTCGGGCATAGCCCGATCGTCGCACCTAAAAACAGATGGAAGGATGGCGGGGTGACGTATGCGACCATTCGCTCGGGCATCGATCTGAGCTTTATCGACGAGAACTCGCGCCCCCAAGACGACCTTTTCGGTCACGTCAACGGCCGCTGGCTGGCGGACTACGACATCCCTGCCGACCGGGCCACCGACGGCGCCTTCCGCTACCTGTTCGACCAAGCCGAAGAGCAGGTGCGGGACCTGATCATCGAAGCCAGCCAGAAAGCTTCCGCAGTGGCAACCGCGGACACTGATGCACAACGCATCGGCGATCTCTACGCCAGCTTCATCGACGAGGACGCCGTCGGACGCAGGGGCGTCCAACCGCTGCTCGACGAGTTGACCACGATCGACGCCGCCGCCGACGCCGACGCGCTGGCCGGCGTCATCGGCGCCCTGCAGCGCACCGGGGTGGGCGGCGGCGTCGGAGCGTATGTGGACACCGATTCGAAAGACTCGACCCGTTACCTGGTGCACTTGACCCAGTCCGGCCTCGGGTTGCCCGACGAGTCCTACTATCGCGACGAGCAGCACGCCGAGGTGCTGGCGGCCTACCCGTTGCATATCGCGCGAATGTTCAGGCTGGTGTTTGGCGGGGACTCAGAAGACCACGCCGAAGCTGCGGCCCGCATCGTGGCGCTGGAGGCCAAACTCGCTGCGGCGCACTGGGACGTGGTCAAACGTCGCGATGCCGACCTCAGCTACAACCTGCGCACTTTCGCCGAGCTGCAGACCGACGCGGGTTTTAACTGGGCGGCCTGGGTGACTGCACTGGGTGCCACGCCGGAAGGCCTGGCGGAACTGGTTGTGCGCCAACCCGATTACCTGACGGCTTTCGCCGCGCTGTGGGACAGCGAAGACATCGAAGACTGGAAGCGCTGGGCGCGTTGGCGTTTGATCCGTGCCCGCGCCCCTTGGCTGACCGACAACCTCGTTGCCGCGGACTTCGAGTTCTATGGCCGCATGTTGACCGGCGCCGAACAAATCCGTGACCGCTGGAAGCGGGCGGTGTCGCTGGTCGAGAGCCTGATGGGCGATGCCGTCGGAAAGCTGTACGTGCAGCGGCATTTCCCGGCCGGCGCCAAAGCCCGCATCGATGCGCTGGTGGAGAACCTGCAAGCGGCGTACCGGATCAGCATCAGCGACCTGGACTGGATGACACCGCAGACCCGGGAACGCGCGTTGACCAAGCTGGACAAGTTCACCGCCAAGGTCGGCTACCCGACGACGTGGCGCGACTACTCGAAGCTGCTGATCAACCGTGATGATCTCTACGGCAACTACCAGCGCGGGTACGCAGTCAACCACGACCGCGAGCTAGCCAAGCTCGGCGGTCCGGTGGACCGCGACGAATGGTTCATGACGCCGCAGACCGTCAATGCTTACTACAACCCGGGAATGAACGAAATCGTGTTCCCCGCAGCGATTTTACAGCCGCCGTTCTTCGACACTGACGCCGACGACGCCGCCAACTATGGCGGGATCGGGGCAGTGATCGGACACGAGATCGGGCACGGCTTCGACGACCAGGGCGCCAAGTACGACGGCGACGGCAACCTGGTCGACTGGTGGACCGACGACGACCGCATCGAATTCGGCGCTCGCACCAGGGCGCTGATCGAGCAATATGAGGGCTACACGCCCAGAGGACTCGACAGCAGCCAGCACGTGAACGGCGCATTCACCGTCGGCGAGAACATCGGCGATTTAGGCGGCCTGTCCATCGCGCTGTTGGCTTACCAGCTGTCGCTGAACGGCCAACCCGCCCCCGTCGTCGACGGCCTCACCGGCGTACAGCGGGTGTTCTTCGGCTGGGCTCAGGTATGGCGCACCAAATCGCGTGACGCGGAGGCGATCCGGCGGCTAGCGGTGGATCCGCACTCACCGCCCGAGTTCCGGTGCAACGGCGTCATCCGCAACGTGGACGCGTTCTACCAGGCCTTTGATGTAGCCGAGGACGACGCGTTGTTTCTCGAGCCGCAGCGCCGGGTCAGGATCTGGAACTAACGTTCGCCCGCAGTCCCCGCGAGCAGACGCAAAATCGCCCAATTTCCTATCGAAATGGGCGATTTTGCGTCTTCTCGGCAAGCCGAGAACTAGTTCTGCCAGTCGTTGGAGCCGTCGTTCTTGGGGCTGCCGACGGAGTTCTTCACAATGATGGGATCGCCGGGGCCGAAGTTGTCGAAGAACCATTTCGCATTGGTCGGGCTGATGTTGATGCAGCCGTGGCTGACGTCACGCTTGCCCTGGTCATCCACCGACCACGGAGCGCTGTGCACGAAGTTGCCACCATTATCGAATCGGACGGCCAGGTCCACCGTCACCTTGTAGCCATAGGCCGAGTTGACCGGGACCCCGTAGGTCGAAGAATCCATCACCACTGAGGGCATCTTCTCTTGAACGTAGTAGGTGCCGTTTGCCGTTTGGTGGCCGCCAGCTGCCATACCCATCGACATCGGGAAGGTCTTCTCCACGGCGCCGTTGCGGGTGATGGTCAGTTGGTGCGTGGCGTCGTCGGCGGTGGCCACCAGCGTGTCTCCGGTCCGGAAGCTGGACACAGTACCGCCTGCGTCGATGGTCACCGCGGTCTGGGCGGGCCAAAAGCTCAACGGGCGCCAGCGTAGCTGGGTGGGAGTCATCCAGTAGAACTTGCCTGGTACCGGCGGAACCGACGAAACGTGGACCGCGCTTTCGGCTGCGCCGGCGTCATCGAGCCGCCCGGGGAAGTTGATGATGATCGGCTGGCCCACCCCCACCGTCGAGCCGTTGGCAGGGTTGAATTTCGGCGGGCCGAACGGAGCCACCCCGGTGAACGGTGTGGGGTTCTGCCCGTCGGCCGTGCCCGCTGCGGCCGGTATCGCAGGTAACCCCGGAATCGTGGGTAACCACGGCAGGGGAGGTGGTGCCGGTGGTGCCGGTGGTGCCGCAACCGCACCCGGATCGGGCGGAGTCTGGTCTGGGTCAGCCAGGGCGGTACCGGTGCCCAGTACCAGCGCTAAGGCCAATGCGGAAGCCACTCCGGTGGCCAGTGTTGCTGTGTTCCGGACGGCGAGCAGGCTTCCCCTCGTCCAGCGCGACATATGCATCCCTCCCGTTACATTCTTCATCCAGTGTGGCATAGCGGGGAGGTTAGCTACCTATTCGTCGACCGCCCGAAGCCGACGAACGATTCAATTCACGCCGCTGAGCTGCTGCGATTAATCAACGTGGAGTTGTGGCCGGAAC